>JBLHPE010000003.1:0-87344 GCA_047624005.1 Ascidiaceihabitans sp. | reverse complement strand
AACGTAAGACACTCGAAACGCGGCGCTTGCATCACAGACAACGCGCCGCATAATGCAACCAACCAGATGAGCCGAACTCTCTCTTAGCTTAAGCTGCCATTGGTTCCAAAAACCCTGACGACGGACACTTTGGTACATCATCAAGATGACTGTCCCATTGATGTTGTTGGCGGGTGCTTTGGGCGCAGCGACAGCGACGCTTTTGCCGCAATCCCTAATTACAGGAATACAGTTTTCCGTTCTTGTCTTAATCCTAATCGCCATCGTCGGGCTATTCTTACCAGCACCCATCGCGTTTGATGTGGTCGTTACCGGCGCAATGTTAAGTGCCGGGTTAGCACATGGATACGTGATGACACTGCTGTTCACATTGGGCACATTTTCCATCTATTCGTTTTTCATCGTCTATCAGTCAGTTGGTGCACGGGCTGCATGGATGTTGTCCGGCGCTGTGGCTGCCCTTGGGGTTTTGAGTGGCATCGGCGCGCAAAATTACCATGATTGGCAATCAAAGCGAGCCTTGGAACTTTTGTTGCAAGGTAACTTGGCACCAGTTTCATCACTCTGGGCAGCCCAAGCCGCAGGTGCAGACCCGTGGCAGGTCACAAGCAATGATGCAGCTCAAATCAAAATTTCTGCACAACCGCTGGCACCTCCCTCACCCAAAGCAGCCAAGCCCTTCACGCGGCTAGAGGCGGACCAAATTGGCATCGGGAAACCGATCGAGTTTTCATTCAGGGACATGTGGCCACCCTTTTGGGAAGGGCGTAGCCTTTCATCAGGTGACATTGATCGCGACGGTGATCTGGACGTCGTCATCGCCTCTACAGAAGTTGGATTATATCTATATAAAAACGACGGTTTTGGTCAGTTTCAACATATGAAGTTCGACTTGGGGGCATTGGCGGACATGTCCGTTTTTCACACCGTTTTGGTTGATATTAACAACGACGGTTGGCTGGACCTGTTCATAGGAACCTACAGACAGGGCAACTATGTTTGGCTCAGTAATCGAGGTGATTTCAGCAGAACATCGCCAACATTGGTAAAGAACCGCGACGACGCAGTGATCGCATTGGCGCTGTCATTTGCTGATCCAGATTCAGATGGCGACCTAGACGTAGCCTTTGGGAATTGGACAGCTGGCTGGTACAGACGGATCCCGGGAGAAGAGTCGCGCAATCGTTTGGTCTGGAATGACGGCGGCACTATCAGTGGCGACAATTTCACCGAACTTCCAGGGCTGCCGGGCGAGACCCTAAGCATCTTATTCAGTGACATCGACAACAACGGCACAGCGGACCTTATCGTAGGAAATGACTTCGACATCCCTGACTACTTTTACAGTGGTGATGGTGCTGGAGGGTTTGAAATGATCGACCACGCCAGTGGGTTGATCCCCCATACGACAACCACAACAATGGCAGTTAAGACCGCTGATCTTAGCAACGATGGAACAAACGACATTTACCTAGCACAGATTGCGGGCCGTTCTTCCGGGGTTTCTGAGACGCTTAAGATGCAACCACTTGGCCAATACTGCGATGTGATCCAAAATGCGCAATCCAAGGCCACGTGTATTGAGAACATGCAGATCAAGGACTGGTACAAGTCGGGCAACAACTTCAATCCAACCTATGCCAGCAAATGCCAGACCCTTACGGGGCGCAATAAGAACGAGTGCCGCGCGATGTTGGTAAAGGATCTTGCCATCCAAAAAGACGATCCAAATATCTGCAAACTGATCCCAGTAGGACAGGACATTCCACGCGCTTACTGCGATTTGCATTTCCTACCAACCCGTCAACCCAGCCAAAGTGAAATTGATCTTACGCACCCCCAAATCTTGCGTTCTAATGTTCTGCTGGATTGGGACGGGACGGTGTTCAATGATGTGGCAGAAGAGACAGGTTTAGACGTAGGTGGGTGGAGCTGGGACACCAAGATCGCTGATTTTGACCATGACGGCTGGCAAGATGTCTACATCGTCAACGGGACGTGGGTGCCGAACGAGGTGTCACCGTCTAATCTGTTTTTCCACAACGATGGCGACGGGACCTTTACCGAAAAATCTGGGCCCTTTGGGCTGGAGGATTACCTGATGACAGCCGCGGCAACCGCTTTTGATATGGACAATGATGGCGATCTTGATGTGCTGACCCATCCCGTAAATGGTCCCCTCACTGTGTTTATCAACAACACTCAAACGCCTGGAATTGTTTTCGAGTTGAAGGACATGCAAGGCAATCACGACGGCATCGGCGCAACTTTGATCCTCACGAGTGAAACAGGCCTATCCCAACAGCGCGAGATTCAGCTTGGCGGCGGCTTTATGTCGTTTGATGCGCCACGAGTACATTTTGGTCTCGGAAATGCGAAACACGCTGCAGATTTGGTGGTTCAGTGGGCAGACGGCCACAAGACCCACATTCAGGGGCCACTAGACGTTGGTTTGAAATACACAATCACACGGAATTAGATGCCCGTTGGGCAGCAGTGGCGAAATCCAGCTTACCTGTTTCCTATTCTTTAACGATGCCGGTTTGCGCACACGCCGAGGCAGGTTAAGATAACTCTAACAAAATCAACAGGTGGGCTTTCCGATGCAACTAACCAGACGCCATTTTGCCTTAGGTGTGGCGGCCCTTGGGCTTTCAGGATGTAGCAGCGCCACCCCTACAAGCCCCGTGCGCAACCGCGCCAGTGGTCTACCCGCCGACCTACGTCCGGTCCCCAATAGCGCATATGACGCTTGGGTTCGCGGGTTTTTCGGGCGCGCAAAGGCCAAAGGAATTTCCGATGCTACTTTACGTTCTGGATTTCGCGACACGGGATACCTACCCGGTGTTGTGAAGCGCGACCGCAACCAAACTGAATTCAAACGCTCGTTGGAAGACTATCTGTCAATTGCCGCCTCGGATGAACGTATCAGCAAGGGCCGTGCAGCCTATGCACAACACCGCACCACGCTGAACGCGCTTGAAGCGAAGTATGGCGTAGATGCAGAAATCATTGCAGCTATTTGGGGCCTTGAAAGTTTCTTTGGAGAACGGCGCGGGGACGTGCCTGTTGTGTCGGCGACATCGACATTGGCCTTTGATGGACGTCGCGGTTCGTTCTTTGAAAAACAATTAATAGCAGCCCTTAAGATTTTGCAAAATGGCGATATCAGTGCGGCCAAGATGACTGGAAGTTGGGCGGGTGCGATGGGCCATACCCAGTTTATCCCAACCTCTTATCAAGCCTTTGCAGTTGATTTCACTGGCGATGGACGTCGCGATATTTGGTCTGAGGACCCTACAGATGCACTGGCCTCCGCCGCCGCTTATCTGTCACAAAATGGATGGCAGCGTGGCATTCCTTGGGGTGGTGAAGTTGGAACCAACGCCGCAGGTGGTACGGTTATTCAACCCCAAGCTGGTGGGCCTAAATTCGGCGTAACCAGAAATTTCCGTGCGATCAAACGTTACAATAATTCAGATGCCTATGCGATTGGTGTGGGGCATCTTGCGGATCGTATTGGGGGCGGTGGACCTTTGCGCGCCAGCTTCCCGCCAGACGCAAATGGATTGACGAAAGACAATCGCGTTGCCCTTCAGCAACGCCTTACCAGTCAAGGTTTTGACACCGATGGTGCCGATGGTGTGATTGGTCCTAACACTGAGAAAGCAATCCGCGCCTATCAGGCAAGCCGTGGCTTGCCTGTAACTGGAACACCTTCGTTGGAGTTGCTCAGAAGTTTAAGCTGACCCTGACTCTAGTGAAAATCCCGTGACTTAGGGATGATACGCACGTCCCTTGGATGGCGATGTGTCGACTTTGGTATTGTTGTCATTTGTTTGTCAGGCTCCGCGTTTGATAAACGATCCAACGCATCCGTGCGATCCACCAGATGATGGGCAATGATATGGATAACATCACCCTCGCGCTGCACCACCCCGCGCACATCAATCACACGCGACCGCATAACTACCTTGCGATAAGCTGTCATAACCTTGGACCAGACGACTAAATTCGCCACGCCCACCTCATCCTCTATCGTGATGAAACACACACCTTTGGCTGTGCCGGGCCTTTGGCGGATTAGAACAATGCCAGCCATAGAAATCCGCTGGCCATTGCGCATGTTTTTCAGATCATGGGCCGATGAATAACCTTGCCGCGCCATGCTTTTGCGCAAAAACGCCATCGGATGCGCCTTTAGGGACAGCCGCAAAGTTTGGTAATCAGCAACCACATGTTCACAAGTCGGCATCTGGGGCAGTGGGAACATTACCTCAGCACCCTCGTCCCGCACTTCAGCAAACAATGGCAAATCTGGTGCATCTTTCAACGCACGCGCGTCCCAAAGCGCCTGCCTACGATCCAATCCCATAGACCGAAACACATCCGCCGCTGCCAGTTTGCGCATCGTTCCTGCATCTGCACGCGTGCGAACCTTAAAGTCTTCAAGATCGTCAAAAGGCGCATCGCGCACCGCCATCATCCGTTCCGCCACATCACGACGCACGCCATCGACCTGTCGCAATCCCAACCGCACGGCAAACTGATCCAACCCGACAGGTTCCAGCGTATTATCCCAATTGCTATAATTCACATCAGGTGGATGCACATTGGTCCCATGTTCCTGCGCATCCCGCACCAGCTGCGCAGGGGCGTAAAACCCCATCGGTTGTGAGTTCAGCAACGCCGCACAGAACACATCAGGATAGTGATGTTTGATCCAGCTCGAGACATAAACCAAATGGGCAAAACTGGCCGCATGGCTTTCGGGAAACCCATAGTCGCCAAACCCCTTAATCTGGTTGAAACAACGCGCCGCAAACTCTGCGTCATACCCACGACGGATCATCCGCCCCACCATCTTTTCTTCTAGCTTTCCAATCGTGCCACGAGATCGAAACGTTGCCATTGCCTTGCGCAATTCATTCGCTTCCGCAGGCGAAAATTCGGCAGCAACCATTGCAATTTTCATCGCCTGTTCTTGAAAAATAGGCACACCCATGGTGCGGCTAAGAATATCGCTCAACTCGTTTTGATCATATTCAGGGCCGGGGGTTGGATATTCCTCAGGCTCCTGCCCATTTCGCCGCCGTAAATACGGATGCACCATATTCCCTTGAATTGGGCCAGGACGCACAATCGCCACCTGCACCACCAGATCATAGAATTCACGTGGGCGCAGGCGCGGCAGCATGTTGATCTGGGCACGGCTTTCCACCTGAAATACACCAACGCTGTCGCCCTTGCAGAGCATCTCATAAACGGCATCGTCATGTTTGATGTTCGCCAAATCATAGCGTTTTCCATAATGCGCATCGATCATGTCAAATGCCTTGCGGATACACGTCAGCATACCCAAGGCCAGCACATCAATTTTGAGGATGCGCAATTCGTCAATGTCGTCCTTATCCCATTCTATAAAGCTACGATCTTTCATCGCACCGTTCCCAATCGGCACCGTCTGGGTCAACGGGGTTTCGGTCAGAATAAACCCACCCACATGCTGGGATAAATGCCGCGGCATTCCGATCATTTGGTCCGCCAACTTGATTGTGCGGGCCATCAACGGATCGCTGAGATCAAGCCCCGCCTCCGCTGCTTCTTTCACACCAATTTCGCGTCCACCGCTGCCCCAAATGGTTTTGGCGAGGGCGGATGTGATATCCTCGGACAACCCCATCACCTTGCCCACTTCTCGGATCGCCATCCGTGGGCGATAGTGGATTACCGTAGCGCATAACCCCGCATGGTCGCGGCCGTATTGGCTATAGATATGCTGAATGACTTCTTCACGTCGCTCATGCTCAAAATCAACGTCGATGTCGGGGGGCTCCTTACGTTCCTCACTTATGAAGCGCTCAAACAGAAGGTCATTTTTGTCTGGATCGACCGCCGTAATACCCAACACGTAACAAACTGCCGAATTGGCCGCAGACCCGCGCCCCTGGCATAAAATCGGTGTCTCAACTCCGTAACGTGCATATTGGATGACGTCATAAATGGTCAGGAAGTATTGCGGGATATCCAGCTTATCGATCATCGCCAGTTCTTTGATCAATGCAGCAGACACCTTATCAGGCACCCCTTCAGGATAACGCCATGCGGCCCCTTTCCACGTGAGGTCAGCCAAATGTTCCTGCGGTGTGCAATCATTAGGCAGGTTCTTTTGGGGGTATTCGTAAGACAATTCGCACAGGTTAAAATCACAGGCATCCGCAACCATCCGCGTGGCGTGAATGGCATGAGGCCACTGCGCAAACAGATCAATCATTTGCGAAGGTGATTTCAGGTGTCGTTCAGCATTCGCATCCAGCCAAAAGCCTGCCTTGGTGATCGTTGTTTTATGTAAAATACAAGTCATCACATCCTGCAAGGGCCGACGTTCAGGCGCATGGTAATGCACATCATTGGTGGCGAGGATACCAAGTCCGTGCGCCTTGGCCAGACGATCCAAACTGTTGATACGTGCCCGATCATCACCCTGATACAAATAGCTGACAGCGATGTGACGCAGACTGGACAAGGCACGCACCAGCATTCGTAAACCGTTGGCAAACTGCACCACGTCAGCTTGTGGCAGCGCAATCAACTGCACACCCTCTGAATGGGCAACAAGATCATCTAACGTCAGATCACACGCGCCTTTGGCCTGCCATGCTCCGTCCACACCGCGCATTTTGCCTTTGGACAGCAAGGCACACAGCCGCCCATACCCCGCCCGATCACGAGGATAAGCAAGGAATTCGACACCCGTGGTCAGTTTAAGCCGACATCCAATGATGGGTTTCAAACAGGCTTTACGTGCCTCCGAGTGTATTCGGACCACCCCCGCCATCGTATTCAAATCCGCCACACACAGCGTATCATGCCCCAACTCTGACGCTGTACGGGCCAAATCCACCGCATCCGACGCGCCGTGCAGGAACGAAAAACAGGTGGTCACGCCCAGTTCGGCAAATGCTGCCTTGGGGTTGGAGCTAAACCCACCCTCCTCCAGCGTTCTGCGCGGGTGTTCATGATCTTTTTCGGGCATCAGACAAACATCCCATGCACAAACCACCGCGGATCACCGCCGCGGCCATCCTCATGCAACCCCTCACGGTAGAGCCACAGGCGCAGTCCCACCTGATCCTCGATCTTGAAGTAGTCGCGCAGACGAGTGTCCGGTCGATCGTGCCACCATTCTGGTGCAATACGTTCTGGCCCCGTGTAGCGCGTCACGCGGCGGGTTTGTTTACGCCACATGAACTGCGCAGGTGGGCCCTCTGGTACAGCGTACAGAACACGCACCTCTTCGGCTGGTTCCAACAGACGCATCGGGCGTTCTTTAAGGGTGACCTCTGTACCGCCGGTCACGGCGACTAAAGGGTTCACCCAATGCTCTGCCCGTTCAGGAATATGGCTGGCCTTTAATACCGGTCGTTTTACCGCGCGTTGACCAAATCGCACCACCAAACGATCGATCAACTGGGTCAATTCCACATTATCGTCAGCCGCCCCGTCAAGGCGATGCTGCACTACGCGCATTTCCTCAAGCACCACAGCCTCAAGCGTAATCAGATCAAAACCAAAACCGGGGTTTATTTTTTCCAGCTTGTCATCAAACAGACGGTGCAAGTGATCGGCATCACGGCTTGGGGCAGCGGTGGCGGCGGTCAATGTACTGACCTCACCATCCGTGTGGTAAACCTCTAGGGACAAGCGACGGCAGCCCATCCCCTCCCGCAAAAGCTGCTGACACAGGGACACACACAGGTCTGGTAAATGGGCAGTTGGGTCTTGGATCGGTTCGGGCAGACGTGCTTGTGCGATGATCCACGGGCGTTCTTCGACACTGGCCACGGGTTCCGCCAAACGCCCCATCGCCTGATCTAAACGCAGCATCGGGTTACGTTCTAAAACATGACGTGCAAAGCGGCGGGCCATTGATAAGCGCGGTACCTCAGCCAGTTTGCCAATCGTTTTAAGGCCAAGACGTCGTAGCAACAGCAACGTCTCTCCATCCAATCGTAACGCAGCCACCGACAATCGCGCCAACGCCGTTTCAATCTGCCCATCCATACAGATCACACGCACGGTTCCGTAACGGGCCAAAGCCCAAGCGGCACCCCACGTCGGAGCAATCGCCAATTGCGGGGTCAAGCCAGAGACGGCAAACCGCGCCTCCATATCCGCTAACATAGCCGGTTCGCCCCCCGCCAAATGATCCGCGCCGGTCGTGTCGAGGATCAGACCGTTTTCACCGTCAACCACAGTCCAAGGACACCAACGACGCGCCCAAAGTGATAGGCGCTTCAACGCGATCCGATCCCCTGCAATATCTGCGTATTCAACACGCAGTTCAGGACAGATTGCCCGCATATCAACCACCCGCGCACCGCTGTTGATTCCCGCCAAACGGGCCGTGCGGTTAGCGGCATAAATCACTTGCCCATGCGCACCTTCGTGCACCAGTACCACAGATACATCAGCTGGCGGCCTTGTGCCTGTGCGTTCCGCCGTCTTCTCCCACCGCTCCATCGCGAAATAGGGTAGAAAGATCGATACGATCCGACGACCTGTCATACTGCGCCACCCATGTGCCAATCTGGGCACTTCTGGATCGGAACAGTTCGGCCTTCCATCGGGGTGCGCCGGGGGCTTGTGGGTCGTCTGGATTGGCCGCTGAGGCCAGGGATGAAATACGCCAGCGTTCGCGTGCTGCACTTAGGTCCGCACTGGCGGCGCGACGTAGCAACCAGCAGGGCGTACCTGCCGCTTCGGATCTTAATGCCAACCGCTTGGTTGCGGTAAAATTTAACGCTTTGGGATCGCCCCAAACCTCGCCAATGACAGACGCAAGCGTCTTGCAGCGCAAGCCTTCTTCCATCGCCCAAAGCACATCTAACGGACGGCTGACGGTCACGCGTATAATGGGGCGCTTCACCCCGATCCCCGGCAAATAGGGGCGCCCAGATTCCTTTTGTGACAGATAATCTTGCACCCATAAAATCGGGGCTGACTGGCCCTGCAATCCAGCCAACACAAACCCCACGACCCCTGCATCCGTTACGTTCGTCACAAAGGCTTCGGACAAGACCGGTTTGTGCTGCACGGGTAGATTTGCAGGGCGCGATGCGCGTTTTTTGAAGAGAGGTCCAGACATACACTACAATAGAGAATCCCAATTAATGTTCTCTATTTGTTCTACTTTATGAGTAACCCCTTTGCCAAGGGGCTAACTCGTTTTCAACCCCTTATGAGGCCTAGCCCCGCACCAAAGCCATTGTAGGATCATAGGCCCCCATCGGCGAAACCTTAGCAGCAATCCGGTGGCCCAATACGTCCACTTCAAACGGTGTCCCCACCTGCGAAACCTCAGGGTTAACAAACGCATAAGCCAAGTTCAAACCCAACCGATGTCCCCATCCACCAGAGGTCACAGTGCCCACAACCGTGTCCCCCACCATCACCGATGCCCCACCATGTGCAGGGGCAAAATCGCTATCCAAGATAAGTGTCACAAGCTGTTTTTGGACGCCCTCGGCTTGTCTTTTCACCAAGGCATCTTTGCCAACGAATGTTGGCTTATCCAATTGAACGAATCGATCCAAGCCAGTTTCAAACGGATCGAATTCGGTCATAATGTCAGCTTTCCAATGTAGATACCCTTTCTCAAGCCGCATAGACTCAACCGCCAAAGCCCCAAAAAGGCGCAAGCCATGGGCATTCCCCGCTTCACGCAGCGCAAGGTAGGCAGCATAAAGAGAAGCATTGGGGATGTGGATTTCATACGCAAGCTCACCCGAAAAACTGACGCCCATAACCGTCGCAGGTGCAATCCCAATGAAGCACTCACGCACCGACAACCAAGGGAACCCTTTCGCCGACCAATCTCCACGACTGGCGGCACTTAGCACATCACGTGCTTTGGGGCCTGCCAGAACAAGGATCGTTTGGTCGTTGGTCAGTGATTTGATTTGCACGTCTTCTTCATCAGACAAGTTCTGCATCAACCAGTCCATATCGTGGAATTCCGCGGCAGCAGCTGAGCCATACCAAATCCGATCAGGGCCACGATCAGAGGCAGGAATATTCGCAAGTGTTGCTTCGGCTTTAAGCATCCCGTGATCGTTCAGAAAATAGGCCAAACCAACACGACCTGCCTTGCGGGGCAGTCGGCCACAGGTCATCCGGTCTAAGAAACGTTGGGCATCAAGGCCTGTGATTTCATATCGGTTAAATCCATTGACCTCACACAAACCAACGGCGGTCTGCACCGCTTCGACTTCGGCTTTGACAATATCAAAGCTCTCATCAAATCGATAACTGTGCGTGACTTTGAAATCTGGCGTTGGCTTGAAATACTCGACCCGCTCCCATCCATTCACAACGGTAAATTCCGCACCTTCCGCAGCCATCACAGGGGTCAAAGGCGTGGTCTTTGCCATACGCCCGACGGGGCGATGCTCGTTGGGGTAATGAAAGCGGAATTCGTTCTGATAATCCTCGATCGCTTTTAATGCCGTCAGTTCAACATTGGTGTGGCCGGCAAAACGACGTGGATCAATAACCCACGTGTCATAGCATGCTTCGCCGTGCACAATCTGCTGGGCCAACAACCAGCCGTGGCCACCACCTTCGCCCAAGCCAGCGCGCAAGCCAATAATACAAAACGCATTACGCTTGTTCGGGATCGGCCCCACCAGCGGTGCGCCGTCAATCGTGTAAGTAATCGGACCATTCACCACCGTATGGATTCCCACCTCCATCAATGCAGGCATACGGGCAAAGGCCCCTTCCAAAACGTCAGTCACGCGGTCCAGATCATCAGGGCAAAGCGCGTTCACAAAATACGGATCGATCCCGTCCATACCCCAAGTTTTGCAGTCCTGCTCATAGAAGCCAACCAGCAAGCCGTTCTTGTCCTGACGGCAATAATAGTCGCTAATCGGGCAACGCAGCAGCGGCATCCGGTGACCTGCTTCAGCAATCGCGGGGATGTCTTCGGTCACGAAATACTGATGCTCCATCGACATAACGGGATGGTGCACACCCATCATCGCGCCGACCTCGTTCACGCGGTAGCCACAAGCGTTCACCACAATCTCGCAATCAATATCGCCGTGTTCGGTATGAACCGTCCAGCTGTCATTTTTATGTTGGGTTAGACCTGTCACTGGCGTGTTGCGGTACACTTCCGCACCCGCCTTTCGGGCGCGACGCGCCAATGCCTGACACAGTTGCGCAGGATCAATATCACCGTCACTGCCATCCCATAGGCCGCCAAGCAGATTGTCGGTCGAGATCAGCGGATGACGACGTGCGCATTCAGCTGCATCAATCACCTCAAACTCAACATCCATACCCCGCGCCATAGAGGCAAAGTGGCGATAGCCCTCCATCTGCTCCTCAGTATTGGCAAGGCGAATGCCACCGTCCCCGTAGTTGTAATTGACCGGATAATCAGGATCAGCCGCCAGGTCTTTGTACAAGTTGATAGAGTGCGTTTTTAAACCCACCATCGTCTGGGTCATACCAAAATTCGTGACCTGCGCGGCGGAATGCCATGTGGTCCCCGACGTCAGCTCGTTGCGTTCAACCAAAACCACATCCGTCCACCCCTCTTGGGTCAGGTGATACAGGGTCGAACATCCGGCAATACCACCACCGATTACAACAACGCGGGTTTGCGATTTCATCTTAAACTTCCTTTTTACTCACCTCCCGACTGACAAAAAAATATGGGGTTCGGTCAATCACAAATCCCTAATTCTCAATTCATCGAAGCCAATATTTGAAGAACGCAAATCTGGAAGAAAAGTATTGCCACACCAAATGCGCCGCCTTCCCAGTCGATAAGGCAACGGCACGCGCCACTTCACCGGGAAATAAAATGCCAAACAGGCCGCCTGAATCCAGACAGTCAGGACGCAAAGAAGGGTTAGCGCAACGCGTAGGAAACAAGCACCTAGAATACCTAAGCCCAGATCAAGACGCGCAGATCGGGGTCACATTTAGGATCGTGAACTAGAACAGCTGTAGGTCTTTTTGCCCACTCTCGATCTCTGCCATGTTCGGCATATTCTGGACAGGGGCGGCCATTGGCACGGTGCCCGGCATCGCAACCGTGGCAGGTGTCGCCATCGCAGCAAAGGTTGCGGTCGGCTTTGCCTCACCCCTTATCTCACGAAGCAGTGTTTTATGGTCGGGCATGGCGCGCACGATTTGTGCCAATTCTTGCTTAGCAGCCTTCTGGAACTGGAACCAAATGGGCTTGCGCAAAGGTCGCACGTTTTCAATCGTTCCTTTGCCAAAACCGTTCTTATAAACTTGCTTGCCTAACAGCACCGCTTGATAGGTTTTATAATCAAATAAGGTTGCGGAATCGATATCCGAGGCCTGCGGCAAGCGGTGTTTCCACACCTCTAGGTTTTCCGCCAAACGATCCGGTATTTTCATCTCAGTCCGTGCGTCGATCCAATATTGATCGTCAGTGCGGTTGCCCAACCTATAGTGCAAGCAAATGAAGTCCAGCACCTCGTCATAAACGCGTCCCATCTGACGGTTATAGCGATCACGCAATGGCGGTGACATGTCCTTGCCCGGAAGATTTTCAGCCAACCAACGCGCCGCATGATCAACCATATGGATCGCAGTGCTTTCGAGCGGTTCAATGAATCCGCCAGCCAAGCCAATGGCAACACAGTTTTTAACCCATTGGTTGCGAACACGACCAATGCGCATTGGGATGATCCGAGGTTCGCCATTCTTGCCAGATTCACCCAACCAATCCATATATTCATCACGCGCCTGATCGTCAGTGCGGTGACGGGACGAGTACACGTATCCAGTGCCAACACGATTAAATAGCGGCACCCGCCAGGTCCAACCAGCGCCCAAAGCGGTGGATCGTGTCGCACTTTCAATTTTTTCAGGGTCGGGGTGTTTGATTTGCAAAGCCATCGCACGGTCATTGGGCAGGTATTCCGAGTAATCAAGGAACGGTTCGCCCAGCGCTTGATTAATGATCAAACCACGGAAACCCGTGCAATCGATCACCAGTTCGATGTCGTGACGGCCACCCTTTTCCAACATCAGATGCGAGATGTTGCCACCTTCGTCCTTGTGGACCGACACTACCTCGTCCTGAATGTGTTTCACACCGCGTTTGGTGCAAACTTTCGTCAACATGCCCGCGAACTTTACGGCGTCTAGATGATAGGCATAGCCAAAGCGATTATCGAATGCAGGGGCACCTAATTCACGGGCACCCTTGCACAGGCGGGCCAGATCATCATGCGGCGTAACCGATTGGGTGAAATCGCGATCACCATTGCCAAATTGGTGGAAATACTCAGCCGCATCCACATCTTCCAAGGCCGGACCATGTGCAAACGGGTTCATGTAATCAACCGGCTTACCTTGTGCGTCATGGTTCCAATTGCAGAACTTCACACCCAATTTGAACGAAGCATTCGTCTCACGGAAAAAGTCTTTTTCCGAAATACCAGCTTCACGAATGGTAAGCGGCATACGCGGCACGGTCGCCTCGCCCACACCAACAGTGCCAATATTCGGGCTTTCAATAAGATTTATCTGAGGCCGTTTTGATTTCTCACCTGATTTGGCAAACATCGTGTCCAGCACAAGTGCTGTCATCCAACCCGCCGTGCCGCCGCCGACGATCGTGATCTTAGTCAGTAAATTGCTCATATCAGGTCCCTGTGATGCTTTATTTAGACTTAGTACGATTTCCCAATATGCATAATGAATTGATAATAACTGTGCAACTTTGTAACACCGCCTTAAGTAATCCAAGACCCAAGCACAAAACCCTAAGGATCGACCAATGACCGATTTCACCAAGACCCGCGATATGTTCGATATTCCTGCAGGGATGACATACCTGAATGGCAATTCCCTTGGGCCAATGCCGCGTGCTTGTGAGGCGTCAATTGTGAGTTTCTTGAACGACGAGTGGAAAACAGAGCTGATCAAAGGCTGGAACACCAAGAACTGGTTCATGCAAACCAACACAATTGGCGACCGTGTAGGTAAATTGATCGGTGCACCCGAAGGAACAACCGTCTTGGGTGACACGCTGTCGATCAAAGTATTTCAGGCAGTTGCCGCTGGGCTTGCTATGGTTCCAGGCCGCCGCGTCATTCTGTCAGACAATGGCAATTTTCCAACCGACCTTTACATGGTCGAAGGGCTGATGAAGTTGAAAAACGATGGCTACGATTTGCGCACGCCAAACCCCGAGGATGTGATGGCGCAAATCAACGAAGACGTCGCTGTTGTGATGTTGACTGAAGTGGATTACCGCACCGGTTACAAACACGATATGGCGGCGGTCATCGCCAAAGCACACGCAGTTGGCGCCATTGTTGTCTGGGATATGGCGCACTCCGCAGGAGCTATTCCAATCGATGTGATGGCTGCAAATGCTGACTTTGCCATCGGATGTACCTACAAATTCCTCAACGGCGGTCCGGGCTCTCCTGCCTTTATCTACGTTGCTGAACGACTGCACAGTTCTGTCGAACCTGCGTTGTCGGGGTGGTTCAGTCACGCGGCACCTTTCGCATTTGACCTGTCCTACCGCCCTGCAGATAACATCGAACGGATGCGGGTCGGTACGCCGTCGATTGCGGCCTTTAGCCTGCTGTCAGCAGCCCTAGACATCTGGGATCACGTTGACATGAACGACCTGCGCACCCGTTCAATCGAGTTGTCCGAGTTGTTCATCAGTGAGGTCGAAAAGCGCTGCAAAGGTGTGACACTCGCCAGCCCTCGTGACCCGTATCAACGGGGCAGCCATGTCTCGTTTGAATTTGAACACGGGTTTGCGTGTATGCAGGCCCTCATCGCTGAAAAAGTGATCGGTGATTTCCGCGCACCCAACATCATGCGGTTTGGAATCGCACCATTGTTCAATGATGAAAAAGACATCTTACGCGCCGTTGATAAGCTCGAAGATATCTTGAAAAACGAGACGTGGAAAGAAGACCGCTTCCAACATCGCGGATTGGTAACCTAAAGCCCCAACAACGCGCGCGCCTGCAAAGGCGTCGCGACGGGCCGTTCGTAGCGTTCACAAATATCTGCCGCGCGGGCGATCAGCGCGGCATTTGACGGCGCAAGGTTATCGCGGTCCATCCGCACATTGTCCTCAAGCCCCGCACGCGTGTGTCCACCTGCAGCAATGGCCCATTCATTAACAACAACCTGATTTGGGCCAACGCCAGCCGCACACCACGTCGCGTCAGGCGCACGATCCGCCATTGTTTTCAAATAGAAATCAAAAACTGTTTTATCCGCAGGCATGGCGTTTTTAACGCCCATCACAAACTGCACGTAGAGACGGTTGTGGATCAATCCCGCCTTATCCATCTCGATAGCCTTTAAGATGTGGCTTAGGTCAAACGCCTCTATCTCAGGCAAAACTTGATGTTCGCGCATCTCAGAAGCAAGCCAAGTGATCAACTCTGGCGGGTTCTCATAAACCCGAGTGGGAAAGTTGTTTGACCCAACCGAAAGGGACGCCATGTCGGGGCGTAAAGACAACATGCCGCCACGCTCGTGCCCTGCACCAGATCGCCCACCAGTCGAAAACTGAATGATTACGTCAGGACAGTGTTTTATCAGCCCTTCCTGAAGAGCCGCGAATTTATCGGGGTCACTACTGGGGGTTTCATCGTCGTTGCGCACATGCGCATGGATGATACTGGCACCTGCTTCAAACGCGGCATGACTGCTTTCAATCTGTTCCGAAATACTAATCGGCACGGCGGGGTTGGCAGCCTTAGTGGGCACCGATCCCGTGATTGCGCAGCACAAAATACAGGGTTTACTAGCAAATTCAGACATCAAAGAACACCGTTTCATTTTAACTTTTGGATGGGAAAGATACGCAATCTAATTTGGCTGCGTTAACTTCAAATTCGTTCTTTAGCTTTTCTTCGGCTCTGGCACTTCAACAGGCCCACCCTGTTCAGCCCACGTCGAAAACCCTTCTTTCAAATGTACCGCTTCAAATCCCATATCTTGCAAGGTCGCCGTGGTAATGGCTGAACGCCATCCTGACGCGCAATGAAATACAAATTTCTTATCCTCACCAAAGATTGGTTTGAAATAGGGGCTATCAGGATCAACCCAAAACTCGATCATCCCACGTGGCGCATGAAAGCTGCCCGGAATATGCCCACGTTGGCGTTCACGCACGTCGCGAATATCGACAATCACAACATCCGGATCATCAACCATTGCGATTAAATCCACCGTCTCGATCTCTTCTATACGGGCACGGGACGCCGCAACCATCTCTGCCGCCGTTGTCTTTAACTTAGCCATAAAATCTCTCCCGTTTCACGCAAACTACACGACACCAAGGCACACGCAACGCCTGCCTTCTTTTGACCAAAAATACTCCGGGGCCGCACGCAGTGCGGGGGCAGCGCCCCCAAGCCACAGATCATCAACGCGCAGCGGCCAACAGCCCGTCAACATCAATGTGCGCCTCAACGTGATCGGCAAGATCATCAAGCGCCTGTTCAACACCTGCCCCATAACTGCCACCAGATGCCTGCGCACCCAAACCCTGCAAAAACGCAGCCCGCCACGCATCATTGGCAAACATCCCATGCAAATAACTGCCCATTACGCGCCCATCAGTTGACTGTGCCCCCTCGGGCTGGCCATTCACATAAGCAAATGGACGCTGTGTATCGCGCCCACCTGTCCGCCCAATGTGGATTTCATACCCTTCAAAGGGCAAATCAGTATCTGCATGAACCGCTGACACAGTCGTTAACCGTTTGTCAGGGATCATCTGCGTCACAACGTCCAACAGACCAAGGCCCACGCTATCACCAGCAGGTCCCTCAATCCCATCAGGATCACTGATCACTTGGCCCAACATCTGATAGCCACCACAAATGCCCAACACGTGACCACCACGACGATGATGCGCGGCCAGATCAATATCCCACCCTTGCGCACGCAAAAACGCCAGATCACCACGCGTGGATTTGCTGCCCGGTACAATGACCAGATCAGCATCCGCAGGAATAACCTCACCCGCCTTTAACATCACCAACGATACATTTGGCTCTTGGGCCAACGGGTCCATATCATCGAAATTCGCAATCCGTGACAGCGCCAAACACACCACCTTGAACGCTCCATCCTGCGGGCCAGACCGGATATCCAGCGCGTCCTCAGCAGGCAACCGCCACGCATCCGCAAACCACGGCACAACGCCAAAACCACGCCAGCCGGTGTGATCCGTGATCATCTGATAGCCGTCGTCAAACAAGGTCGGATCGCCGCGAAACTTGTTGATCATAAAGCCCGCGACAAGCGCATTGTCACCAGCATCCATCACCGCCTGCGTACCGACCACTTGGGCAATCACGCCGCCCCGATCAATGTCACCACATAGGATCACAGGGACATCCGCCGCCTCGGCAAAGCCCATATTGGCGATGTCACCAACGCGCAGGTTCACCTCAGCAGGGCTTCCTGCCCCCTCTACAATCACCAGATCATATTGGAATTTCAGACGCTCGAAACTGTCCAAAACAGACGCTATCAAGGTCGGCTTCAACGCCGCATATTCACGGGCCTTCACCGTCGCCACACGCTTGCCCTGAACAATAACCTGTGACCCAACCTCGGACTCAGGCTTTAACAATACGGGGTTCATATCCGTGTGTGGCGGCAACCCACAGGCCAACGCCTGCAACGCCTGCGCCCGCCCGATCTCTCCCCCATCCGCCGTCACGGCTGCATTGTTGGACATATTTTGGGGCTTGAACGGTGCGACAGACAAACCCCGACGCTTGGCCGCACGACACAGGCCCGCGACCAACATCGACTTCCCGACGTTCGAGCCGGTGCCTTGGATCATTATGGTTTTGGTCATGGCAAAACGCCTATCCGAAAAAGGTGTAAGTCCTTGACCCTAGGTTGAAAGGCCAGCACTGTGATTGAGAATTTAAGCTAAGTGTATTGCGAGTAAGACTCCATGGAAAAACGGTATCAGGTTTTCATTTCTTCCACATTCATGGATTTGAAGAACGCGCGGCAAGAGGTGTCACAAGCGCTGTTGCGGGCGGATTGTTTTCCAGCGGGGATGGAGCTGTTTCCAGCAGCGGATGAGGAGCAGTTCGAGTTCATCAAGACGATCATTGATCAGTCGGATTATTACATTTTGATTTCTGCAGGGCGATATGGATCGATCCATCCCGAGACGGGGCTAAGCTATACGGAAATGGAGTATGATTATGCGGTTGAGATTGGGATTCCCGTTATTAGATTACTGCACAAAAACCCCAAATCTGTTGCTGACGAAAACGACGAAAAGCTAGTCAAACTTTTAATTTTTCAAAGTAAGTTGAGAAATGGGAGGATGGTTGCTTTTTGGGAAACGCCTTCCGAATTAGGCAGAGAAGCCGCATTTGCTTTGCTAGAAATAAAGAAAACGAAACCAACAATTGGTTGGGTTCGTGCCGATGGAAAAGCATCGCAAGAAGCCGAGTTAGAGATATTTCGCCTAAAAGAAGAGATTACTCAGTATTCAGTGGAGACTTCTGAACCAACTCTGGATCAAAGATTGAGCTATCAACTTCCAGTAACAACCGCGCTGGCTGAAGCGACTGGCGAAATTGGAGATCAGAGCCCAAAAGACTATTTAGATGACTTACTTGCAGATATTGAACATTCAATTGATCGCCTAGCGATTAGAGACGTGGCCGACTTAGTTGACTATCTTGTCTCAGGAAATAGTACTGAGATAAGAGAACGAAGAGCAAGAGAATTAGTCGACGCTCTAATTCTGGATCGTGTACTTTCTATTTTGGGCAGTTCAAGGCTCAGTATTCCGCCGTTTGGACGAGCAATAATGGCGAAATCACGCTTATCACGTACAATAGGTGTCCTGTCGTCCTAAAACTCCACACCCTTTTGCGCCTTGATCCCATCGCGGAACGGGTGCTTCACGTTGCCCATCTCCGTCACCATATCCGCCGCCTCAATCAGCTCTTCCTTAGCGTTCCGCCCTGTCAAAACCACGTGCGTCATGAACGGCTTTTCAGTCTGCAAGAACTCAACCACCTCATCAATATCCAAATAATCATTCCGCAGGGCGATGTTGATCTCGTCCAACAGCACAAACTGGATCTTCGGATCAAGAATCACTTCCTTCGCCTTTTCCCACCCAGCCTTGGCTGCCGCGATGTCACGTTCGCGGTCTTGGGTTTCCCATGTGAAGCCCTCGCCAGAGACGATAAATTGACACTCATCCGCGAACCGTTCCGTCAAAAACGTACGCTCCCCCGTCGCCCAATTGCCTTTGATAAACTGCACCACAGCGCAGGGCATTTCATGGGCGATACAGCGCATTATCATACCGAAACCACTGGATGATTTGCCTTTGCCCGGCCCCGTGTGAACGACGATCAGACCCTTCTCTTCGGTCTTGGTTTCCATCATGCGATCGCGCGCCGCTTTGATCTTTTTCATCTTCTCGGTGTGGCGGGTGTTTTGATCGGTCATCGGGGGACTCCTGAAACGCTTGACAATGAAACTGCACAGGCGCAAAGCCATGCATGCTGGTGCCTGTTCTAGGACAGGTGAAAAGGGAATGCGATACGGGAAATTTTTCCCTGAAACGCAGCCGCCCCCGCGACCGTGACCGGAGAGGTTGCCCAACACCACTGACCACACGGGTTGGGAAGGTCGGGCGCACCGCGAGAGATTTCTCTCACATCCGCAAGCCGGGAGACCTGCCAGCATTGACGTGATGTGAACCGGACGGGGTGTTCCGGGCATGCGGGTCCCGCTGTGCGGGTTTCGGATGGCCCAACTCTTTCCTCTGACTTTTGAGGCTATGAAATGACTGATGATCCTAAAACGGACGATCTGAAACTAGAACCGGTGGAGCTGCTGATCTGCACCACCTGCAAAATGGGCCAAGCGATTGAAGACGACAATCTGCGCCCCGGCAATCTGCTGCACAAAGCGATGCTGGAACAGGACCTGCCTGAACACGTAACTGTCCGCGCGGTTGAGTGTTTCACCAATTGCCAAGGCGGGTGCAACATCATGATGCGCGGCGGCAATCGCTATGCTTATGTTTACGGCAACCTTGATCCCGACACACAGGTCGAAACCATCGTGGATGGCGTAACCCGCTACTACAATGCCGCTGATGGGTTTGTGCCGTGGCGTGAACGCCCCGTACATTTCCGCAAGAACTGCGTAGCCCGAATCCCTCCATTAAACCTGCCACAGGAAGCCTGAATATGTCTGATCTCGCGAAACTTCCCGTCACCGTCATCACCGGCTTTCTAGGTGCAGGCAAGACAACCTTGGTCCGTCACCTGATCCAAAACCCACAAGGCAAGCGTTTGGCCGTTATCGTCAACGAATTTGGCGACGTGGGTGTCGACGGTGAAATCCTGAAATCCTGCGCGATCCCAGATTGCCCTGCCGAGAACATTATGGAGCTGTCAAACGGCTGCATTTGCTGCACAGTTGCTGACGATTTCATCCCAACGATTGAGGCGCTGATGGCACTTGATCCGCGCCCCGATCACATCCTGATCGAAACCTCTGGTCTGGCATTGCCTAAGCCACTGCTGAAAGCGTTCGACTGGCCCGACATCCGTTCCAAAATCACCGTAGATGGTGTGATTGCCTTGGCCGACGCCGAGGCCGTGGCCGATGGTCGTTTTGCCCCGAACGTCGCGGCCGTAGATGCCCAGCGCGAAGCAGATGATTCATTGGATCACGAGACGCCATTGTCCGAAGTGTTCGAGGATCAAATCAGCTGCGCCGACATTATCTTGCTGACTAAAACCGACCTTGCTGGCGCGGAAGGCATCGCCAAAGCCCGCGCCGTGATCGAGGCTGAATCACCACGCCCAATCCCAATCATCGAAGTGTCCGAAGGCATTGTTGATCCACGCGTGATCCTAGGGTTGGAATCCGCAGCCGAAGACGACATGGATGCACGCCCTTCGCATCACGATGGCGCAGATGATCACGAACACGACGACTTTGAATCTATCGTTATTGAGATCCCCGAGATCACAGACCCCGCTGAATTGGTCGCAAAAATCGAAACGATGGCCAAGTCGCAAAACATCTTGCGCGTCAAAGGGTATGCCGCCGTCACAGGCAAACCCATGCGCTTGTTGGTTCAAGCCGTTGGGGCACGCGTGCGTCAGCAATACGACCAACCGTGGGGCGCCGCGCCGCGCCGCGGACGTTTGGTTGTGATCGCCGAGCATGACAACGTGAACCCAGACGCGATCCGCGCTGCTTTGGTAGGCTAATATCAAATGCATGTCGTCTTTCGCGAAAGCCACGGGTTAGAGGAAACGGAAACCCCATTTGATCTGCAGCAATCGCCAGCGGATCTTGTGGTGTTGTCGTTCTCCGACAGTGACCTTGGCGCTTTCGCGGCAGGCTGGCATCGTGGGGATGGCAAGCTGCCGACCCTACGCCTTGCCAATCTATCAGCCCTAAAACACCCCTTGTCTGTAGACACTTACATCGAACAAACGCTTGAGGGGGCCAAAGGCATCTTGATCCGTCTGATCGGCGGCTACGCCTATTGGTCCTATGGCCTGCAACAAGTCGAAAACCTGTGCCGCGCCAAAGGTATAGCGCTTGCCGTTCTCCCAGCAGATGGGCGCCCCGACACACGGCTAGACGAGGTTTCAACCCTCCCCGTTTCAACCCTACGTCGCCTCTCGCACCTGTGTGACCAAGGCGGTGAAGTCGCAGCGCAAGCGGCCCTCGCCCAACTGTCCCTCGCCGCAGGTCTTTACGCAGGTCCTGTACGCGGAGCAAAAGGTGTGCCAACAGTCGGAGCATGGACACCCGAGCACGGCGTAACCTGCCCGCTCGCCGCATTCTCACACGACAGCGACAAACCCCGCGTCCTCATCAGCTTTTACCGCGCCTACCTGTCCTCCGCCGACATGTCGCCAGTCGAAGCGTTGTTCGAAAGTCTGCGTGCAAAAGGTTGCGACGTCATCGCGATCTTTGCACCCTCGCTAAAAACACCTGACGCCGCGACATGGCTAAGCCGTCAAACGTTTGCGTTGAAACCTGACGCAATCATCAACGCCACGTCGTTCTCCGGCAAAGGGGCAGACGGCACATCGCCCCTCGATGCCGCTGGTGTACCCGTTTTCCAAGTGGCCCTGTCCACCTCGCGGCGCAAAGCGTGGGACGAAGAAGAACGCGGACTGTCCCCCACAGACCTCGCCATGCACGTCGTTTTGCCTGAAGTGGACGGGCGTATTTTCGCAGGTGTCACGTCGTTTAAAGAACCGCGCAAAAAAGACCACGACCTGCAATTCGCACGCTTTGCACATCGCGTTGAACCCGCACGGATCGAGGCAATCACCAATCGCGTCGTGCGTTGGATCATGCTGTCGAAAAACAAACCATCCGAAATGACGCCAGTCATCGTTCTATCAACTTACCCTGGAAAAGACTGGCAGATGGCCCATGCCGTTGGGCTGGACGCAATCGCTTCTACCGATGCAATCCTCGATGATTTAGGCCAAGCGGGTTGGACTACTAAAGCTGAAAAGTCACTTGAGAACAGCCTAACACAAGAAACCATCACGTGGTCCCTCAGCGACTACCGAACCGCGCTTGGATCCCTACCCCAATCCCTGCAAGACGACTTGTCATCCGCATGGGGCGACCCATCAAATGACCCCGCCGTGCGCGATAGTACGCTGCATTTTCCCGCCACCCGAAGGGGTGCGGTGTTGATCGCGCTACAACCTGAACGCGGCGAACGCGATGTGCGGGAAGACGACTACCACGACCTAGCCCGCATCCCACGCCACGGCTACGTCGCCTTTTACCTTTGGCTGCGCCACGCAATCAAAGCCGACGCAGTGATCCACGTCGGCGCGCACGGCACCCTCGAATGGCTGCCCGGCAAAGCTGTGGCGCTTTCGGATGAATGCTGGCCCGAAGCGCTGATTGGCGACCTGCCTGTCATCTACCCCTTCATCGTCAACGACCCCGGCGAAGCGGCCCAAGCCAAACGGCGCATCGGGGCTGTCACACTGGGTCACGTCCCACCGCCAATGAAAGATAGCAAAACACCAGACCAATTCTTGCGGCTCGAAACACTACTCGATGAATTCTCAAACGCGGACGGCCTAGACCCTCGCCGCCGCGACCGCCTCCAAGCTGACATTCGGTCCGAGGCGCAAGCCGTTGGTGTCGAGGCCGACCTTGGCCTAGACACAGCTACCTCGACAGCCGAGGCACTTACCCGCATCGACCGCTTTGTTTGCGACATTAAAGAAAGCCAATTTGGCGACGGACTACACATTTACGGGCGTATACCCGAAGCAAAGGGTACGTTTGACGCCACTCCCTCAGCGCACGGCGAGAGCACTGGCCTCATCAACGCACTCGCTGGTAAACGGATCGATGCTGGCCCCTCCGGGTCTCCTTACCGGGGCCGCACCGATGTTCTACCCACAGGGCGCAACCTGTTCACAACTGATCCACGATCAGTCCCCACGCGGTCCGCCTATGCCCAAGGCGTCAAACTGGCTGAAGAACTGGTGCGCCGCCACCTGCAAGAAGAGGGCGATTGGCCACGCGGCTTAATCGTCGACCTTTGGGGATCGGCTACAATGCGCACGGCTGGCGAAGAATTCGCGATGGCCCTGCATTTGCTTGGCGTCAAACCCGTTTGGGACGAAGGATCAGAACGTGTTTCAGGGATCGAAATCATTCCCATCACAGAACTAGACCGCCCGCGCCTCGACGTGACTTTGCGGGTCTCTGGCCTGTTTCGCGACGTGTTTCCAACCCTATCAGCCCTATTCGCCCGAGCCATCCGCGCCTTGTCCCAAAAGGACGAAGCACCAGACTGGAACCCCTATGCTGGCAAATACGCCGAAGACCGCGTGTTCGGCCCAGCGCCTGCCAGTTACGGCCTTGGCATGGGCGCATTGATCGAAACCTATGACGAGGCAAGCCGCGCCGCCGCAGGGGCCGCTTGGCTCAAGGCCAGCAGTTACGCCCTAGACGGTCAGAAGATCACCAAAAACGCCGAAGGGATCAAAGCACGCGTCGCGAACGCCGACAGCTTTGTACACCCTCAGGATTTGCCCGAAACCGACCTGTTGCTGGCAGTTGATTACGCCACGCATGAAGCGGGCTTTGCAGCAGCAAAGGCAGCAACGGGTGGTGGAGAAGTCCGGCTTTATCACCTCGACAACACCGTTGCAGGCCAACCAAAAGCCCGCACACTAAACGAAGAAATCGCGCGCGTCGTACGTGCCCGCGCCGCCAACCCCGATTGGATCGCAGGCATGCAACGCCATGGGTTCAGGGGTGGTGCCGAAATCGCCGCAACCCTCGATCATATGGCTGCCTTTGCCCACTTGGCCCAAGTCGTGCCTGCACATCTGTTTGACCTTTATTACGAAGCGACACTTGGCAATGAAGGCGTCACCGCATTCCTAAATGATGCAAACCCAGAAGCCCTCGCTGCGATGCGTGATCGCTTCAACGCGCTGAACGATGCAGGCCTATGGAACACGCGACGCAATTCCATCGCTGCGGATTTGGAGCGGTTGGGATGAGTGGTCCAGCGACCAAAGGCCCGACTGTCAAAGGCCCCATCGTCAAGGGCTGGTGCCCTGGCTCCTATCGTCCCATGCAATCAGGCGATGGGTTGATCATGCGGGTACGGCCACGTTTGGGGCAAGTCACCCCCAAGCAAATGATAGGTCTTTGCGACATTTCCCAGACCTTCGGCAACGGCGTCATCGACCTTACCAACCGCGCCAATCTCCAATTGCGTGGGATTGTGCAAAACAATCATCAAGCCGTCCTTGACGCATTACTTGCCCTCGACCTGCTGGACGAAACACCAGAATTGGAAGCCCGCCGCAACATCATCTGCGCACCCCTGCGCACGTCGGAAGGCTTTACGGCTCAGTTTGCTCAAGAATTAACAGACCGATTGGACGAACTCCCCGATCTTCCCGCCAAGTTCGGTTTTGCAATCGATGCCGATGGGCCACCACAACTCAGCGCGGCCCCAGCCGACATTCGCATCGAAACAGGACCATCGGGATTGATCGTTAGGGCAGATGGTTCCCCCATGGGCCTATCGGTCACACCAGACACTGCTGTTGACGCTTTGATAACCATCACACGTTGGTTTTCAGAAACGTGCGATCCCCATATTCGGCGTATGGCAGCACATCTTGTGGCAGTGCCGTTACCCGACAAATTCGCGAACACCGCATCTTTAGAATCTGTTAACCCACTTGCCCTTGGGCAACTTTCTCAAGGCCGTGTTTTTGGCGCATATTTCGGCAGTTTACCTGCGGATGATCTGCTTGAATTGCTTGCCGAAAACCCAACCTCTACCCTCACGGTTACGCCGTTTCGTATGTTTATACTCAGTGGTGAAATAGCATCTACCGACACCCCCTTCATCACAAGCCCAGATCAACCTACCCTTAACATCGATGCCTGCCCCGGCGCACCCGCCTGCGGCGCAAGCCACATCGAAACCCGCGCCTTGGCACGACACCTCGCACCCCACTTAGACGGCAAATCCCTACACATATCTGGCTGCACCAAAGGCTGCGCCCTACCACGTGCGGCAGATGTCGTTCTTGTCGGTCAACGAGACGGCTTTGACCTTGTTTTGAACGGGTGTTCGTGGGATGAGCCAGTGCTGCGCGGGATAAAACCCGACTCTGTAATAGACGCCATAACCAACGCATTAGGACAATCGTGATGCCCTACACCTACGAGACTGATGGCGCGACCATCTACAAAGGCAGCTTTGCCACCATTCGGGGCGAGGCTGATCTGACCCGTTTTCATCCTGAGCATGAACAGATCGCGGTGCGGATGATCCACGCTGCTGGAATGGTTGATCTGGCACAGCATATTCATTTTTCGGACGGGTTTGGCGACGCCGCCCGCACCGCATTGCAAAACGGCGCGCCCGTTTTGTGTGACGCCTACATGGTCTCCGAAGGGGTCACACGTAAACGTCTGCCTAACAACAACGAAGTGATCTGCACCCTACGCGATCCACGCGTCCCCGACATGGCTAAACAGATGTCCAACACGCGTTCCGCCGCAGCACTAGAACTGTGGCGCCCGCACCTTGAAGGCGCATTGGTCGCAATCGGCAACGCACCCACCGCATTGTTCCACCTACTGAATATGCTTGAAGACCTGACTTGCCCCCGCCCCGCTGCGATCATCGGTTGCCCTGTTGGGTTCATCGGTGCTGCAGAAAGCAAAGACGCGCTGCGCCAAGCAAACCCAGTACCTTGGGTGATTGTTGAAGGGCGCTTGGGAGGTTCAGCAATCACCGTCGCAGCCATCAACGCCATCGCGAGCCGTGCGGAATGACCGCAGGAACGATATCCGGCGTTGGCCTTGGTCCAGGTGATCCCGACCTGCTCAGCGTGAAATCGGATCGACTGGTCCGCAACGCCAAACACGTCGCGTTTTTCCGCAAGGCAGGACGCAAAGGGCAAGCACGTCAGATCGCCGATCCGATGTTGCCAAAAGACGCTATTGAGTTCGCAATGGAATACCCTGTCACCACAGAGATCCCATTGAGCGATCCGCGGTACAACGGAATTCTATCTACGTTTTACGAGGACTGCGCCGCCCACCTGCGCGCCCTTGCCCAAAGCGGTGAGGATGTTGTTGTACTTTGCGAGGGTGATCCGTTTTTCTACGGCTCCTTCATGCACATGTATGAGCGTTTGAAGAATGACGTCCCTGTCGATGTGGTCCCTGCAATCACTGGCATGTCGGGCGCGTGGACTGCCACAGGCCACCCGATCACATGGGGCGATGATGTCCTAACTGTTCTGATGGGCACCTTGCCCGAAGACGAATTGTCCCGCCGTATGGCAGACACTGACGCACTGGTTGTTATGAAAATTGGGCGCAACATCGATAAGGTGCGTGCCGCCCTGCGCACCGCTGGAAAATTCGACCATGCGTGGCTGGTTGAGTTCGCAACTATGCCCAATCAAACTGTCATCAAGCTGAGCGACGCAGGCGATAAAGTGACCCCATATTTCTCGATCATTGTGGTCCACGGACAGGGTCGTCGTCCATGAAGGGCAGTGTTGTCATAGCGGGTCTTGGACCGGGTGATGACGACCTTGTCACGCCGCAAGTCGCGGATGCCTTGGCGCAGGCGACCGATATTGTCGGCTACTTTCCTTACGTGAATCGGGTCCAGCCGCGCGATGGTCTAACCCTTCATGGCAGCGACAATCGGGTAGAAATTGATCGGTCCCAGCATGCCCTGAAAATGGCGGCTGAGGGGAAGCAAGTTGTGGTTGTTTCTTCTGGCGATCCGGGTGTGTTTGCGATGGCATCCGCTGTGTTTGAAGCGCTTGAGAACGGGCCTTCCGAATGGTTGGAAATTCAGATTGATGTGTTACCCGGCATAACTGCAATGCTCGCCGCCTCCGCCCGTGCGGGTGCGCCGTTGGGTCATGATTTTTGCGCGATCAATCTAAGTGATAATCTCAAACCTTGGGCGCTGATTGAAAAGCGCCTGCGTCTGGCGGCGGAGGCTGATTTCGCAATGGCTTTCTATAACCCGCGCAGCAAATCACGGCCTGAAGGGTTTGAACGCACACTTGAGATTTTAAAAGACGCGTGCGGTGATGATCGCCCTGTGATTTTTGCACGCAACGTGTCACGGCCTGATGAAACGATCAAGATTGTTCCACTGTCCCAGACAACACCCGATATGGCGGATATGCGGACCATGGTCTTGGTCGGTTCCAGCCAGACGCGTATTATTGAGCGCGACATCGGCCCTATCGTTTATACACCACGGTCTGTGCTGAAATGAGAAAGCCAGTCCAACACCTCTTGAGGCCTGCCAACTTCAGGGCGGTCAGGAATCGCGGGCCGATCAATCATAATGATCGGGACATTCAAAGCACGCGCTGCATCGATCTTGGCCCGCGCACCACTGCCACCAGCGTTCTTGGCGACCACCACTTGGATGTTGTAATCGCGCATCAAGGCCATGTCGTTCTCGACATCAAAAGGTCCTTGATCGACAACGATATGCCTGTTGGGCAGCGGGACATCACCGTCAGGCGCGTCAACCAACCGCAACAGATATTGATGCTGCGGGCATTGCGCAAACACATCCAGATGCATACGCCCTATCGCGAGCATGACGTTTTGGGCTGGCCCACTAAGCGCTGCAACCGCACCCGCGATATCGGAAACGTGACGCCAATCATCACCCACCTGCGCCACCCACTTATGACGCGTCAAAGCCACCAAATGTACGCCAGTCAACGCGCAGGCCGCAACCGCGTTCATGCTCATCTGTGCCGCGAACGGATGGGTTGCATCAACAACGTGGGTAATTCCGTTTTCGCGAATGTAATCAGCCAAACCCTCAACACCACCAAAACCGCCAATACGGGTCGGCAAGGGTTGGCGTTTGGGCCGCGCAACTCGACCAGCGTAGGAAAATATGGCTGCTATTTCAGCATCATGCAAAACATGGGCCAAGGCCGTCGCCTCAGTTGTGCCGCCAAGGATCAGCAGGTGATCTGTCATGGTTGAAGCTCCTTGGTTGACCATTGTGGGTTTGGGCGAAGATGGACCAAATGCACTAACGCCCGCAAGCCACAACGCGCTGCAAAACGCAGAATTCGTCATGGGTGCTGCGCGGCATTTATCTTTGCTGCCGCCACTCGATGCAAAGCAAATCACTTGGCCCGTGCCCTTTGCTGACGGCATTCCCGAACTTCTAAAACTGCGTGGAAAGTGCGTCGTCGCTTTGGCCTCTGGTGATCCATTTTGGTACGGATCTGGCAACGTAATTGCACGCCATTTGGAACCATCTGAATGGACATCAATTGCAGGGCCAGCAACGTTTTCGTTGGCCGCCGCTCAGATGGGTTGGCCGCTAGAAGACACCCTTTGCGTGGGCCTTCATGCAGCACCGTTTTCTCGGTTGCGCCCGCATTTGGCAGCAGGCTCGCGCGCAATCGTCTTGCTGCGTGATGGTGCAGCAGTAAGTGAGTTAAGCGAATATTTGAACGCCCAAGGGTTTGGCGACAGCAGCCTTATCGTTATGGAATCCCTTGGCGGACCACGACAGCGTGTGACACCTTTTGGTCAACTATCAGGCCCGGTCCAACATCCCGTTTGTGTGGCGATGTCTGTAAAAGGGGATGGGACAGCCCTAGGCACCGCTTCTGGCCGCGCGGATGACTTCTTTACAAACGACGGTCAAATTACCAAGCGCCCAATTCGCGCGCTGACCTTATCCGCGTTGGCCCCCAAATTTGGTGAACATCTGTGGGACTTGGGTACAGGTTCTGGCTCAATCGCTATTGAGTGGTTACTGAGCCATCCAAGCGTTTCAGCAACCGCAGTAGAGGCCAACCCTGAACGCGCGGAGCGCGCCAAGCAAAATGCCCTAGCACTTGGTGTCGATCGCCTCGACGTGGTGACAGGCCAATCCCTAGATGTATTGGCGAATTTGCCCTCCCCCGATGTTGTCTTTGTCGGCGGCGGATTAACTCAAGAATTATTGGATGCACTTTGGGGCATTTTACCTGTGGGATGTCGGTTCGTCACAAACGCTGTTACCTTAGAATCTGAAGCTATCGTGGCCCAAGCCCACGCCGCTAAGGGCGGTGGATTGATGCGGATCGAGATAGCCAACTCTAAACCTTTGGGCAGTAAGCGCGGCTGGTCCAGTGCCTATCCGATTGTGCAATGGAGCGCCGTGCGATGATCGTTGCAGGGTTCGGATTTCGCAGTGCGGCGACTGTGCAAAGTCTTGCGGATGCTTTTGCAATAGCGGGTTCTAAAACTGTCGATGCAATTGCCACCGCTGATGACAAATCTAAACAGGTTGCGTTCGTAGCCTTCGCCAAAACAATCGGTGCACGGATTATACCTATTTCGGCACTCAACCTTGCCCAAACCGAAACGCCAACCAAATCCCAAGCCAGCCAAACACACCGCGACACCGGTAGTGTGGCCGAAGCCTGCGCACTTGCCGCCATCGGCAAAGGCGCAAAACTGCTAGCCCCCCGTTCCATTTCTCAAGATCGCATGGCAACCTGCGCCATCGCACAAGGACCAAAAATATGACCGTACATTTCATTGGCGCAGGCCCCGGTGCCGCAGATCTTTTGACTTTGCGTGGGCGCGATATCATAGCATCCTGCCCCGTTTGCCTGTATGCGGGGTCGCTGGTGCCCAAAGAAATTCTTGGCCACTGCCCGGACAACGCCGAGATCATCAACACTGCAGCAATGGATTTGGACACGATCATCGCAACTATCAAAACCGCCACTGATGCGGGCAAAGATGTGGCGCGTTTGCATTCCGGTGATTTGTCGGTTTGGTCAGCAATGGGCGAACAAATGCGCCGTCTTCGGGCAGAGAAAGTAGCGGTCACCGTGACACCTGGTGTGCCATCGTTTGCCGCCGCCGCTGCAGCATTAGGGGCTGAATTAACTCTACCAGGCTTGGCGCAATCTGTTGTTTTGACCCGTACACAAGGGCGGGCGTCTTCTATGCCCGAGGGTGAGAGCCTTAAGAATTTCGCAACCACAGGCGCGACACTGGCTATCCATCTTTCGATCCAAAATCTTGATACTGTTGTGGCCGATCTGACCCCATCTTACGGCGATGATTGTCCTGTCGCCGTGGTCTACCGTGCTTCTTGGCCTGACGAGCAGATCATTCGCGCGACGCTGTCGACCATCGCGGCCGCCGTGACGCCGGAAATTGCGCGCACGGCATTGATCCTTGTTGGTCCTGCCCTCGCTGGCGAGGGGTTTGATGAAAGCTGCCTTTACGCGACCGATTATGACAGACGTTACCGCCCGCAAACTGCTGACAGCCCATGGGCCAGCTGGACCCCAGAAAGTGAGACCACCAATGACTGATATGCCCAAAGGTCTGCTAATTTCTGCGCCCAGTTCAGGCACCGGTAAGACCACTGTAATGCTTGGCCTTTTACGTGCCTTGGCCGAAGATGGGCTGACCGTTCAACCCTTCAAAAGCGGACCTGATTATATTGACCCGGCGTTTCACCGCGCTGCAGCTGGCCGCCCCTCGTTCAATTTTGACACATGGGCGATGAACCCAAGCCTGCTTGGCGCGATTTCTGCGCAAGGCATCGGGGCGGATATCGTGATCGCCGAAGGGTCAATGGGGTTGTATGACGGCGTCGCGAAACCAGGCGCAACGGGACATGGGACCAGTGCTGAGACTGCGGCTAAAATGGGCTGGGGCGTCATTCTGGTTATTGACGTTAGTGGTCAGGCACAATCTGCTGCCGCCACAGCGTTAGGCTTTGCCAAGTACAATCCTGATCTGAACTTCGCAGGTGTGATCTTAAACCGCGTTGCATCGCCGCGTCACGAACGTCTGACTCGTTTGGGCATGGAAAAGCATGGGATCAAAGTGCTGGGCAGCCTGCCCCGCCGTGGTGATCTAGCCCTTCCCGAACGCCATCTTGGCCTTATACAAGCGAGTGAACATCCTGACCTAGAGGCTGCTATTTCTGGCTATGCGAATTTCCTGCGTGAGAACGTCGATCTAGACGCAATCAAAGCCGCCGCGACGGGGGGTGAAGCCCTGCCAGCAGGTGAATTACCTAAACCGCCCGCGCAACGTATTGCACTGGCACAAGACGCTGCGTTCTCGTTTACCTATCCGCATTTGGTTGCGGGTTGGCGGGCTGCTGGGGCAGAAATCATTCCATTTTCGCCTTTGGCAGATGAAGCCCCTGATCCCGCCGCCAATCTGGTTTGGTTGCCCGGTGGCTATCCTGAATTACACGCCGGTCCGTTGGCAGCCGCTGCGAATTTCCGCAAAGCGATGCATGAGCACGCCCAAACCCGCCCCATTCATGGCGAATGCGGAGGATACATGGCACTGGGTAAAACCTTGGTCGACAAGGAAGGCACGAGCCACGAAATGCTGGGTCTTTTAGGCTTGGTCACCAGCTATGAAAAACGCAAATTCCACCTTGGATATCGCAAAGCACATCTTATCGCGCCCATGCCAGGATTTGCGGCTGGTGATGCGTTGCGCGGCCACGAGTTCCATTATTCGACCATTTTGGAAGAACCTGACGCGCCTTTGGCCGAAGTTTTGGATGCCGAAGGCAACCCCGTTCCAGAAACCGGATCACGTAACGGGAATGTAACAGGCACCTTCTTCCATCTGATCGCAGAGGCCACGTAAATGACTGGTTTTGTCAGCTTTGTGGGCTCTGGCCCCGGTGATCCAGAACTGTTGACGTTGAAAGCGGTGAACCGTTTGAAAACCGCTGATGCAGTGTTGTTTGATGATTTATCATCCGGTCCTATTTTGTCCCACGCAGGTAAAGGCGCAGATTTGGTTGGCGTTGGTAAACGTGCTGGCCGTACATCCCCCAAGCAAAGCCATGTTAGCCAATTGTTAGTTGAGTACGCACAGACGGGTGCGCGGGTTGTCCGTTTAAAAAGCGGTGACGGTGGGATGTTCGGGCGCCTTGAAGAAGAAATCGTTGCATTGCGCGAAGCTGGTATTCCCTACGAAATCATCCCCGGTATTCCGTCCGCTTGCGCCGCCGCCGCCGCTGCTGGCATTCCCTTGACCCGACGCATGACAGCACGCCGTGTTCAGTTTGTGACCGGGCATGATGTTGATGGAACCTTGCCCGATGATGCAAACCTGACTGCCCTTGCTGATCCGATGGCAACCACGGTCGTTTTCATGGGCAAACGTACATTCCCTGCGATGGCTGAGAAACTGATCGCCCACGGGTTGCCAGCAGATACCCCTGCGTTATTGGCCGAAGCTGTCAGCACACCAGATCAAGTGTTGAAGCGCACAACGGTTTCTGAGTTGGCAGAGGCGTTGAAATCAGAGATATCAGCGACGCCTGCGTTAATCCTATACGGCCCATTGGCGGAAGATTACGATGGATAGTCTGACCCTGATTGGTATTGGAACCGGCAATCCTGATCACCTGACGTTTGAGGGCGCGCGCGCTATCCAAGAAGCCACGACTATTTTGATCCCCCGCAAGGGCAGCGAGAAATCAGATCTTGCCAATCTGCGCCGTCAGATCGTGGAAAAGGTGGTTGTTGGTGATGGTCCCGAGATCATTGAATTTGATTTGCCCGTTCGAAAATCCGAGGGTGACTACCTCGAAAACGTTGATCTATGGCATGACGCGATTGCTGATGCTTGGAAACAGGCCGCAGGAAACACAGAACGCGCGGCTTTGCTGATTTGGGGTGACCCGTCTCTGTACGACAGTTCGCTCAGGATCGCCTCGCGCCTAAAGCCCTACCCAAAGGTGCGCGTTGTTGCAGGGATTACCACGCTTCAAGTTCTAACTGCCGCGCACGCTATTCCGGTGAACGAGATTGGTGCGCCTTTTGTTGTTACCACGGGGCGTCAGTTGCGCGACAATGGCTGGCCTGCAGGTGCAGACAGCGCAATGTTTATGTTGGACGGCTACTGCGCGTTTCAAACACTGAACGGTGCGGATTTCGATATTTGGTGGGGCGCGTATCTGGGAATGGAGAACCAAATTATCCGTTCTGGCCCCCTTGATCAGGTTTGCGATGATATCATTTCTGCCCGCGCAACAGCACGCGACGCGCATGGTTGGATCATGGATGCCTATTTGTTACGCCGCAAACACTGACATTTACGTGCAGGCATCAAGTTGTCTCTTGTGCGACTCGGCAGCGTGGTTGTAGACGTAAAGAGCTCGGTGTTTGTCGGTTTTGTCGATGAACGAAGAGGGAATTGGGTTAGGTTTAAGACAACTGAATCCCAGGCCGCCCCCGCGACTGTATGCGAAGAGCGGGTTTCGAATTACCACTCACCCCAATTGGTGGGGAAGGTCGAAGCCACGTGATGATGCGCAAGCCAGGAGACCTGCCGGGTTGAAACGTAATTGAAACTGTCGGGTGTGACAGTAAGGAGAGAACGAAATGAAGACGACTACAGTAGCTTTGAACATCGAAGATCACGCATCATCCAGCCGCACAGGCCTGATGTCAGCAATGTTTGCTATGATCATCGGCGTTGGCATCATTGCCGTCACTGGCCATGTTCAAGCCGCAGCATTGCATGACGCCGCACATGATGTGCGTCACGCAACTGGCTTCCCCTGCCACTAAAATGTTCACACGCATAGTCACCAGCGCGTTGTTCGCTGGTGCTGCAGCTGGGTTGTTAATCGCCCTGCTTCAGTATGTGTTCGTGCAACCTGTACTGTTGCACGCTGAACTCTATGAAACGGGTGAACTTGTTCATTTTGGCGCGACACCTGTGTCTGCGGTCCAAGAGGTTGCTGGCTTTGATCCGTTGCGCGACCTGCTAAGTGTATTGTTCACTATGCTAACCTATTGCGGCTATGCTTTTATCCTAGTTGCCTTAATGGGTGTTGCAGAGGAACGTGGCGCAATCATCACGCCGCGCAAGGGCATGATTTGGGGTCTTATGGGCTTTGTCGCGGCACACCTTGCGCCCGCGTTTTCGTTGCCCCCAGAAGTTCCCGGCGTTGCCGCAGCAGACGTTTTAATGCGTCAGTATTGGTGGTTTGCCACTGTTTCATTGGCTGCAATTGCAATGTGGTTGTTGGCGTTCCACTTCACAATGGTCGGTATCGGCGCCGCCGTTGTTTTACTACTGTTGCCACACATCGTTGGTGCGCCTCAACCGGCTGAGTTTACGGGCCCAGTTCCAACCGAAATCGGAGCGCTATTTGCGGCTCGTGCTTTAACAGTTGGGCTGGTCGCATGGACGCTTCTTGGCGCGTTCTGTGCCTATTTCTGGACCAAAGAAGGCGAAGCGGCTTAACGTCCGTTTCCTATAATTCTTGATCAGAGGGACAAAGAATGGATCGCAAACTTATCATGCTATTGATCGGATTGGTCTTTGGTGGCGGCATCGGATTTATGATTGCGGCAGGCAACGGCATTACGTTGAACGGTCATGATCATGCGACAGGGCATGGTGGAGGGCATGATCATGCGGCGATGGTGCCGATCGTTTTGCCTGCGGATGAAAATGCTCCAACGCTCACCGCTAAGGTCATCAAAGACCCTGTGTTTGGCTGGAACCTACACCTTGAGACCACAAATTTCCGCTTTGCTCCTGAAAATGCCGGCACAGCCCATGTCGCGGGTGAAGGCCATGCGCATGTTTATGTGGATGGCGCGAAAATCGCACGTATCTATTCAAACTGGTTCCATATTGATCACTTACCGATGGGCGACGTGATGGTCGAAGTTGCGTTGAACTCAAACAACCATAGTGAGTTGGCGGTAGCCAACACACCGTTACGGGTTCGTGTTATGGTCCAGAACGAAACCGACTAATCATGCGACGGAATGCGCGCCCGCAGCCTATTGCGCAATTCGCCCAGCGGACGCGCGTCCTCAATCCAGCCCTTATCGAGCGTTAGGTACATCTCGCACAGTTTGACGATCTCGGCCTCTGAGGCTTTGATCTCAAGACCATCGAACACATAGCTGCCGCGCCTTTCACCTTGTAAAGAGATATTGACTGGCAACACACAGCCACCTAGGCAGGGCGTCGCCTCAACTTCGATCTGATCGCTTAGTCCTGCCAATTTAAGCGCCCCGCGTAGGGTCGCGCAATCATGGCGTGCGGTTGTGCCTGCCGCCCGTTCACAAGTGGCACAAACCAACAATCGATTGGAAGGTTTTTGTGTCACTGCCTGACCTGACTGCGTGCAAAACGGGCGCAACCATATAGGGCAGCGCTGTCCTCTGTAATTAGGTACATTGGAACCTGCCCGAATTTACCTGCAAAGGTTTCATCCTTGGAGGTTACGCTTGCAACAACATCAGCGGCATTTGCAGAGCTTAGGATCGCACGTGCGACACTGCCATTAAAGTAGAGCCCGGCAAGTGGCATATATTGATAGGCCATCTCGCGACTAAACGTGCCAAGTGCGTGAGCAAACAATGCGACCGTTTCGCCCGCCTGCATCGTGATGACAGAAGGATTGGCAGCATCAAACCCAAGTGCTGCATGTAATGCCGCAAGGCCATCACCTGAGAACAAGGTTTCAACAGTTCGGAAGGTGCTCGCCTTGTCACCCAAGGCTTCGCTTAAAATTTCCATGACGCTACTTGGTAAGCTAGAATGCCCAAGCTCGGCTTCGACAACTTGGCCACCGTGACACAGGCTTACGTTAAATCCGGTCGCAATTCCAGCAACCAACGCCTGATTTCCACTTGGTTGACCACCACCAAATTGGGTCACCATGTCTTCTGGCAAAACATCCAAAGCGTAGCCAAGGGCGGCCAAATCGTTCAACAAATAGGCCTGCTTCAGTTCCAACTTTTCGTTCAAAATATCTGTGTCAAAAACCCACTCACCATTGGTCAGCTTCCCCTTGCCGTCAGAAACTGGCCCAGCGATTGCCACGCAAATATTGGTCGGCTTGGTTCTGCCCATTGCAGAAATATAGGACTGCGCCGCATCTACAAAACTATCGACGTCACAATTGGCATATCGCGCTGTGCTATCAGATATTAGGCCGTTCCTATCAGCTAAAGCAAATCGTGTGTTGGTTCCGCCAACATCAGCTACCAGTGTTATGACTTTAACCATTACGCTTCTTTTTGATGCGGGTGTTTGCCAAGAATGATCATTCCCAACAGGTCATCATCCGTAACACTGTCGACATCAACCGTCCCAACCATCTTACCGTTTTTCATCACTGAAGCGCGATCACAAAGGGTCATCACATCGTGGATGTCGTGGCTGATCAGGAAGATACCGATACCGTCGGCCTTCAGCTTTTGGATCAATTCGGACACCATCTGCGTCTCATGTGGTCCAAGCGCCGCTGTAGGTTCGTCCATGATCAAAATTTTGGCGTCAAAATAAACAGCCCGTGCAATGGCCACGGATTGTCGTTGGCCACCAGACAAAGCCGAAACCGGGTCGCTGAACTTTTGGAAATTTGGGTTGAGCCGCGCCATGATCTTGCGTGCCTCAGATTCCATAGCATCGTCGTCAACAAAGCCCATCGGCGTGACCAGTTCACGTCCCAAGAAAAGATTGCTGGCCGCATCCAGATTGTCAGCCAAGGCCAGCGTTTGATAAATAGTTTCGATGTTATAGCGGCGTGCATCACGTGGATTGTTGATCTCGGCCTTTTCGCCATTGATCCGAATTTCGCCACTGTCAGCGCCATAGGCTCCGGACAACATCTTGACCAATGTCGACTTACCGGCACCGTTGTGGCCCAAAAGACCAACAACTTCGCCAGCATGTAGATCAAGCGAAACATCGTCGACGGCGCGGACGCCACCAAATGCGATGCTCATGTTGCGCAGTTCAACAAGGGGTGTTTTTTGTGTCATTTTAATGCTCCCTTATGCGCCAGTCTTACGACGGTAAACGATATCGATATAGACGGCAAAGACTAGTACGAAACCAACAACAATGGATTGCAGCGGGGCATCCACCCCTACCGAAGCCATCCCAGACTGTAACGTCTGCATGATCAGCGCACCTATCACCGCGCCGTAGATTGTGCCAAAGCCACCCGCAAGGGCCGTACCACCAATGACTGCAGCCGCGATAACACGCAACTCGTCCAGCGTTCCAAGGCCCACATCAACCGCACCCAATCTTGCAGAAGCAATGATGGCAGATATGCCTGTGAGGGCACCCATAAGAGCAAAGACTTTTACCGTTAGCATACGTGTATTGATGCCGGACAATTCCGCCGCTTCAGGGTTCCCGCCAGTCGCATAGACGTAGCGTCCAAAGCGGGTGCGTGTGGAAATCAACGTCATGCCAATGGTCACGACCAACAGGATAATCACGGGGATTGCGACGCCGTGATAAAGAACCAAATCTTCAGTCAGTTCGATCCCGCGTGCTTCTGCGATCCGTGGCAAAGCGCCCTTCGCAATCGTGTAGGAATTCATGATATAAACATAGCCCAGCACGAGACCCGCAGCCAAGGCAATCAAGACACCTTCGGCCCAAATGGGTTTGACGGTGAAGCCGTGGTTGGCTTTACGGCGGCGGCTGGCAAGGATCAGGCCAACAGCGATAAGGGACGCAACGATGCCGAATCCCCAGCTGAGTGTTTCGCCCAAAGTTCCATCAGCGCCACCACCAAGCAGGCGGAATGTCGGGTCAAGCGGGGCAACAGTTTGCCCTTGCGTGACCCACCACATTGCACCGCGATAAATCAGTAGACCGCCAAGAGTGACAATAAAGGCGGGAACGGTCAGGTAGCCGACCACCCAGCCCTGCATTGCACCAAGGGCCGCGCCCATGATGATTGCGGCGATGCTGGCCATGATCCAGATCGACCAGTGGCCTAGGCCCACAATGTCAGGGAAAAAATAGACTTGGAGCGCTCCAACAGTCATGCCGATGAAACCAAGCATTGAACCGACGGAAAGGTCGATGTTGCGCGTCACGATAACGAACACCATGCCTGTGGCCATCACAGCAACAGATGCGGTTTGAACAGAGAGGTTAAACAGATTGCGCGGGGTCAGGAAACGACCACCAGTGATAAGGTCAAACATCACGCACAAAATAACCAGCGCGCCGATCATTCCCAACAGTCTAAGGTCGATCCCCAGCTTGTTAAAGAAGGTCTTAGCGGACCCGTTTGTCGTTGGGCTATTCATTTGTCGGGGCCTCTCCGCAGTGTGGCAAATCAGGGTCATGATGACAGCATCGCCTACCTAAATGGGTGGCATAGCATATGTCGATAACGAATTTAAAAGGGGATATGGGGTGCCCCACCGATCACATGGACCGGAGGGGCGGAAGAAAAGTTTAGGTCTTAGTTACAAGCCGCATTCGAAGAACCCGCACACAGTGCGTCTTTTTCGATCCAGCCAGCATCCAGAACAACACCAAGGTTGTCTGCAGTCACAGCAACTGGCTCCAGGAACTTGGAGTTCATTGTTGTACCCGCTGGGGATGTCCACTCGCCTGCGCCTTCAACAGCGTTGCCGCCAGCCAAAGCTACTGCGGCTTCAGCCGCAGCCTTGCCAAGTGCGCGTGCATCTTTCCACACGGACACAGTTTGCGTACCGATAGCTACACGGTTCAAAGCAGCGTGGTCGCCGTCTTGACCGGAAACTGCGATGCCTTCCATGCCTTGTGCTGTCAATGCAGCAACCGCACCACCAGCTGTACCGTCGTTAGACGCAACAACAGCATCGACTTTGTTGTCTTGCGCTGTCAGGATTTGCTCCATGTTGCGCTGAGCGTTCGCTGGAACCCAACCGTCTGTGTAAGCTTCGGCAACGATCGTGATGTCACCCGCGTCGATAGCTGCTTGAAGCACTTCTTGCTGACCGCCACGAAGGAAGTCCGCGTTTGGATCAGTTGGCGATCCTTTGATCATAACGTAGTTACCTGTTGGCTGTGCAGCCAAAACAGCACGGGCTTGCATCCGGCCAACTTCGACGTTGTCGAAAGTTAGATAGAATGCGCGCGCGTCTTCGATCAGACGGTCATAGGCAACAACTGGGATGCCTTCGTCAGATGCCGCTTGGACCGCTGGGCCAACCGCAGATGCGTCTTGAGCCAAGATAATCAAAGCAGTTGCGCCTTGAGCGATCAAAGATTCGATGTCAGCCAGCTGTTTGCCGGATGAAGATTGTGCATCAGCGGAAATGTATTTCGCACCTGCTGCTTCCAAAGCAGTTTTAATTGCTGCTTCGTCTGTTTTCCAGCGTTCTTCTTGAAAGTTAGACCAGCTTACACCGACAACAATGTCTTCGGCCCATGCGGCAGTGCTCATGACAACACCGGTCATGACTGCGGCTGCAGTTTTCAATAGTTTCATGATGTTCCTCCCAGAACTTATAGAACCCGCGCCAGAATCGCCCAGCGGTCAGGGATGAATTGATTCATACTCGTTTAAATTCGAATTGCAAATTAAATTGGACTTGAGGCAAAATTAAAGTCATCCTTTATGTATTCACAGCTTATTCTTATAAGCTTTTCAAAGAGTGGGGTGACACATGGCATTTGGACATCAGCGCGAGCAAGGACGGCATATTCTGCTACGCGAGATCGAACGCCGTGGCCCGATACCCCGTATTGATCTGTCCCATAACACGGGAATCAGCCGCGCAACCGTCACAACCGTCACAGCAGAATTGTTGCGTGACGGACTAATCGAAGAGATTCCCCGTGACTCCGAGAATACCCCAGACACCAAACGTGGTCGCCCACGTGTCGATTTAAAAATCGCAAGTGCGGCCCATTTGATCGCCGGTATAAAAGTCTCCGATCGCTCGATCTCCCTTATGTTGGTCGATTTTGAAGGCACACAGTTGGCAGAGCTGGAAGTTCCTTTCACCAAAAGCCCTGCATCAAGCAAAGAATTAACTGATCTGATGGCAGACGCACTTGCGCAATTAACTGCGCTATATGAAAAATCCATACACGATCTATCTGGAATAGGTGTCGGATTGGCTGGGGTTGTCGATGCCAAAAACGGGACAGTTTATTGGTCCCCATCCCTGAGCGAACGCAACATCAATTTGCGCGATATTCTAACCCAACGATTGGGCGTGCCAACATTCCTCGACAACGATGCCAACTTAGTTGCTATGGCGGAAAAAACATTTGGATTGGGGCGTGATCATTCCGATTTCATCGTTGTAACGATTGAAAGCGGTGTCGGCATGGGTATCGTGTTAAACGGACAAATCTATCGTGGAACCCGCGGATGTGGCGCAGAATTTGGTCATACAAAAGTTCAACTTGAAGGGGCCTTATGCCGCTGCGGACAGCGCGGTTGTCTCGAGGCGTATGTTGCCGACTACGCACTGGTCCGTGAGGCGGCTAGCGTAGGCTTTCTTGATCCAGACCTGCCAATAGAAAACCGTGTTGAACGGTTGTTAGAAGCCGCCAAAAATGGCGACCCAACGGCGAAAACCATCGTGAACCGCGCTGGGAGAATGTTCGCAATTGGACTGGCAAACCTTGTGAATGTCTTTGATCCACAGTTGATCATTCTCGCAGGCGAGCAAATGCAATTTGACCACCTTTACGCCCAAGAGGTGATAGAGGAGATGCGAAAATCCATTGTTCAAATCGACAAACCGCCACCGGACGTCGTGATCCACAAGTGGGACAACCTGATGTGGGCACGCGGTGCTGCAGCCTACGCCCTAGATTTCGTGTTCGACATGGCGGCAAAGGAAGTACGTGAAGATGTGGGTTAAAGCTGCTGCTATCTTGGCGCTGACCGGTGGTTCAGCGATTGCAAATCCTACCTTTGAGCCACAAACCGTGCCAGCGCACGCATATACTGGCGGTTGGGAGCATTATGTTGGAGGTGGCCTCGCCGTATTTGATTGTGACGATGATGGCCGTCTTGACCTTATGGCGGCTGGCGGCACAAGCCCCCCTGCCTTGTGGCGCAATATCAGTTACCCAGGTGGTAAAATCAGTTTCGAGGCACTCCCCGCCCCTGAACTCAGTGCAACCACTGGCATCTACCCAATTGATATCGACAATGATCGCACGTTAGATTTAGTTGTGATGCGCGTGGGCCCAGACGTGGTTTTACGCGGATTGGGATCGTGTCAATTCACCCCGATGCCTTTGCCTGACATTACGTTTGAAGATCAATGGACCACAGCATTTTCGGCAACATGGGAAGCAGGCAATACTTTACCCACTTTGGCATTTGGTCACTATGTCGATCGTTCAGATCCTGATGGTCCATTTGAGGCATGTGACACGAACTTATTACTGCGCCCTAAAGGCGACGGTTATCACGCTCTCCCTCTCGCCCCCGGATTCTGCCCGCTATCCATGTTATTTTCGGATTGGGCGCGCGATGGAACTCCTGATCTTCGCGTTAGCAACGACCGCCATTACTACGTGCGCGGCGGTGCCGAACAATTGTGGGACATAATCGGCGAACCCCGCCTTTACGGCGAGGATGACGGATGGATCAATCACGAGGTTTGGGGCATGGGCATCGCCAGCCGCGACATAGATCGTAACGGTTTAGTCGATGTGTTTTTGTCCTCGATGGGCGACCAGCGCCTACAGGAATGGACCGGTGATGGTGCCGGATTTAAGGACGTTCCCTTTGAACGCGGCGCTGCTGCACACAAGCCTTACACCGGCGGCGACGGTCGCCCCTCGACAGGGTGGCACATCAGTATTGGCGATGTTCAAAACGATGGAATGGATGATGTGTTCATCGCGAAAGGCAACGTACAGCAAATGCCCGGCATGGCGATCGAAGACCCCAACAATCTGCTAATCCAGAATGAAGATGCGACATTTGCGGAGGCAGGTTTGACCGCAGGAATCGCAAGCTTGCATCGCGCCCGTGGGGCTGCTTTAGCTGATTTCAACGCGGACGGCTTGTTGGACCTTGCCGTCGTAAATCGTGTTGCACCACTTGAGGTTTATCGCAACACAACCAAAGCTGTTGGCAATTGGCTGTCCATCGAACCCCGTCAACAAGGCATCAACACCCATGCTATCGGCGGATGGATCGAGCTGATGGACGACTACGGATTACAGTTGCGTGAGTTAACCATCGGTGGCGGCCATGCAGGCGGCATCCTTGGTCCGCAACACTTTGGGCTGGACACAGCAGAAACCGTCACGTTCCGCGTCATTTGGCCAGATGGCACGCATAGTGAATGGGTGAAAGCCAAGCCCAATCAACGATTGCAGGTCATACGGTCAGGGGACGATTTAGATATCTTCCCTTATTGATCCAACGGCAATCCGCTTGGCACCGAGGCAGGAATTCCCAACGCCCCTTTTAGGCTTTGGGGATCAGTTAGCGCGTTTAAGAATGCGATGATCTGCTCTATTTCTTGTTCTTCTAGATCAACCGGAGCTAACGCATTGGCTTCTGCAATTTTTTCAACCTCTTCAGGGTTACGCATCAATGCGAAATCATCTTTACCGATCTCGACAGGTAAAACCGCCGACGCTTCGAGGTACGCATTGAGCGATCCAACTGGGTCTAGGTGATGGCGTACGACTTCTTCTAACGTTCCATACGCGCCACTGTGACCATAGGGGCTGGTATGCGCCACATTGCGCAATGAGGGGGTGCGAAACGCGTAGGCATCGGCAAGATTGCCTGTAACGCGCATTCTGCCTTCGTCACGCTGGTGGCGCTCGAACCCTGCTGCTTTGCCAGGCCCAATCTGTGGCATCGCAATCGCATGGAACTGATGGTCCGTTTGGAACAGGCCACTGTGGCATGTGGCACACCCAGCATCCCCGTAGAACAATTTCTTTCCTGCTTCGGCCTGCGCCTCTAGCTGTTGCCCAAGTCGTAAATGCAGATCGAAAGGGCTATTTGTTGCACGCCACTCGAAATCCACGAAGGCTGCAATTGCATCGGAGATATCCGTGAAATGAATGGATTTATCGCTGCCTATGATTGGATCAAATTGGGAACGGTATTCTGGGATCGCCTCGACACGTTTTGCCAAAATATCCCATGCACCACCATCGCCCGTAAGAACCCCTTGGCGCACGGCTTTTGAGACATCGTTCTCTGAAAAATGCCCTGCCATTTCTGCAGCCGAAAGAACAGGGAACATCGTTTGCGCCGACAATAGTGAGGCAAAACCGCTCTCCATTTCACCGCCCAACGGCGTCCGAATGCCAGATGCCCGGGTTTTATCGACCTCAAGCCGCCCATCATGAAAGAAGCTGACAAATTCAGAGGCACCCAAGTTGAACAAGGCTGGCGCATTTCGTGGAATGCGCTTTTCAGGCGGGTTGGCTGCATCAACTTTGCGGTCAGTCCCAAGTCCAATCCCACCATCCCCGATGCCCAGCGACAGGCCATCCGCAGTGTTAAACTTCGGATGATGGCACGTCGCGCAAGACACTGTTCTGTTGCCTGAAAGGATTGGGTCGAAAAACAACAACTGTCCCAGCTCGATCCGGGGCGCATCAAATTCAGGGAAGTTAACGTCAGCAGACGGCAATGGACCCGCTGAACCGCTTGTCGTTGTAAGCACATAAGCTGCAATTCCCGCAAGCACTCCAACAACCTTTTGAAATCCACCCATCATGATACTTCCGTGCCTATCATTGCAGTGATTTCCATACAGGAAAGCTACTTCGAAAATGATCGTAACGCATTTGATAATCTGTAAGCAATGCAACATTTGGGGTGACAACTTTGGCCACTGGCGGTTTGGTCATCACGTTAGCAACCGCAGCACCCGTCACACCACAAATTGCTAGCCTTGCAGCACCTAACGCTGCACCAAAGTCCCCCTGCTCTGGCAACTCTAGAGGCAGGTTTAAGACTGTCGCCAACATCTCGACCCAATAGGCCGATTGTGCCCCGCCACCAATTGCAAGGACCGACTCCAGCTTGGCACCGGTTGAGCGCAATGCCTCTAGACTGTCGCGCAGTGCAAAGCTGACACCCTGCAAGACCGCTTGGGTCATATCCGCCCGCGTCGTCGCGACATCCAAACCGACAAAACCTGCACGTACAGCGCTATCGTTGTGCGGTGTGCGTTCGCCCGAAAGGTATGGGTAAAACTGAAGGGATGTCGGGGAACGCAATTTCGTTCCCAATTCAGCCGTCAACTGCGCAGGAGTTTGCCCAGTTATTCCACTTAGCCAATTCAAACTATCGGTGGCTGCCAAAACGACACCCATTTGATACCACTGATCAGGAACCGCATGGCAAAACGTATGCACTGCACTGTCCGCCATCGGCGTAAACCCATCGCGTCCCGCGAGCAAAACACCCGAGGTCCCGAGCGAAACAAAACCTGTCCCCTCGGACATCGCGCCAACACCACAAGCCGCCACCGCATTGTCACCGCCGCCTGCAACAACTTGAACTCCGATAGGCAAACCATAATCCGAAGCCAGATCGCTGCGTACCGTACCAACCACTTGTGATCCCTCAAACAGGGTCGGCATCTGTGAATGTGACAGGCCAGTCGCCTCCAGCAAGTCATCGGACCAATCGCGCGCACCAACATCCAGCCAAGACGTACCAGCACTGTCAGACATGTCCGCTGAATACGCACCCGTCAGCCAATAGCTCATGTAGTCCTTGGGTAACAAAACCTTTGCAATTTGCCTAAAAACATCGGGCTCGTGTTTGGCAACCCATTGTAGTTTGGGAGCAGTAAAGCCTGGAAAAACGATATTGCCAGTCAGGGACCTAAACATCGGCATCGCATCAAGGGCTGCCGCTTCAACGTGACTGCGGGTGTCATTCCATAGAATGCAGGGCCGCAAAACGTCTCCATTTGCACCTAGCAACGTAGCACCGTGCATGTGCCCAGATATACCGATGCCCTGAACAGCAGCGAATGCATCAGGGAATGCGTCACGCAAAGCAGCCATCACTGTTCCAAGCGCCTGTGTCCAAGATTGCGGATCTTGCTCGGACCATCCCTTATGCGGGTGCGCCACGCCATACGCCGCATCAGCAGACCCCACGGATGTGCCTGCACCGTCAACCAATAGGCCTCGCAAGCCAGACGTTCCCAAATCCAATCCGATGAACATACTCTTCCCCTTCAACTTCTAATGTGACTTTGTGTACGATTAAATTCATAAGTCAAATTAAAACGCATCAATATAAATCCACCTCAGCCATCTGGCATATTCTTGTGATTTACGTCACTCTGGACAAAACAAAAACAAAGGTATTTTTCATGGCACGTACAGCGCTTGTCACAGGCTCTGCTGGATTTATCGGGTACTTCACATCCAAGGCGTTGCTTACGCAAGGGTGGAACGTCGTCGGACTGGACGCGATGACCGATTATTATGACGTTGAGTTGAAAAACCGTCGCCACGAAATGCTGTCAAAGTTCTCTAACTTTACTGCCGTGACCGCGCGGCTGGAAACGCCAAATTTGCTGCGGGACCTATTTGAAAAACACCAATTCGATGCGGTTATCCATCTGGCAGCGCAAGCCGGCGTTCGCTATTCCATCGACGCACCACGCAGTTATGTAGAATCCAATCTGATCGGTACGTTTGAATTGTTAGAAGCCGCCCGCGCCTTCCCGCCAGCACATATGCTGTTGGCTTCCACTTCAAGCGTTTACGGCGCGAATACCCAGATGCCTTACACCGAGAATGACAAAGCCGACACGCAAATGTCTTTTTATGCTGCCACCAAAAAGGCCACCGAGGTGATGGCGCATTCTTATGCCCACCTTTACCACCTGCCGATTACAATGTTTCGCTTCTTCACCGTTTACGGACCTTGGGGACGCCCAGATATGGCGCACTTTAAATTCACCAAAGCGATCATCGAAGGCAACCCGATCGAGATTTACAACCACGGCAAGATGAAGCGAGACTTTACCTACATCGATGATTTGGTGCGTGGGATCGTGGCATTGATCGACGCAGTTCCACCCATGCCAGATGCAGACGCTGAACCGATTACAGGTGATAGCCTGTCACCCGTCGCGCCACACCGCGCAGTGAACATCGGCACTGGGTCACCCGTGCAATTATTAGACTTCGTTGAAGCAATCGAAGCGGCAATCGGGATCGAGGCACAGAAGGTATTTATGGATATCCAGCCCGGCGACGTCCCTGCAACGTGGGCGGAGGCAAGTCTGCTCAAATCACTGACTGGTGAAGCACCCGTGACCCCCATCGAGACCGGCATCCAATCCTTCGTCGATTGGTATAGAGACTACTACCAAGTTTGACCCCAAGTTCATTTTGCAAAATAAACTTCCGCCGAAGCACCAACGGTTTGCCACAACACCAAGCACCCGCTATAGCGCACCCAACCCAACCACGAGGCACCTGATGACCTTCAACCGTTCCGTCAAAATCGCACCATCTATCCTATCCGCCGACTTCGCCAACTTCGGTGCAGAGTGTGAAGCGATCGAGGCACAAGGTGCCGATTGGGTCCACGTTGACGTCATGGACGGCCACTTCGTACCAAACATCACCTTTGGCCCTGCAACCTGTGCTGCGATCAGACCACACATCAAAGGGATCATGGATGTTCATCTGATGATCTCTCCAGTGGACAGCTATATCGAAGCCTTTGCCGCCTCAGGTGCAGACGTGATCACCGCACATGTCGAGGCAACCCCTCACATTCACCGAACCATGCAAGCGATCCGTGGCAATGGCGCAAAAGCAGGAATCGCATTGAATCCTGGAACCCCTGCGTCCTCTATCGAATACCTTTTGGACATGGTTGATCTGGTCTGTGTGATGACAGTGAACCCAGGGTTTGGTGGGCAAAAGTTCATCCATTCTCAAATCGAAAAAGTACGCCAAATTCGGGCGATGATCGGCGACCGACCTATCCACATTGAAATCGACGGGGGCGTAGATCCTACAACCGCTCCTTTGGTTGCAAACGCAGGCGCAGATGTTTTGGTTGCTGGTTCAGCGGTCTTTCGCGGTGGTTCTGTCAGCAATCCCGCACCTTACGGCGAAAATATCCGCAACATTCGCGCAGCTGCGGTGTCAGTCGAGGTCTGATCGTAGGGCGGGGTTCACCCCACCACGCGCCTTCAGTCCAATAAATCTGCAAACGTAGTAAGCAACTTATGCTTCAGGATTTTACCAGTTGGGGCCGCTGGCAATGCTGTGACCAAAATGATCTGCTTTGGGCGTTTATATCCTGCCAAACGTTCAGCCACAAAGCTGCGCAATTCCTCTGCATTCACATCGTTCAAATCAGCCAGCTGGACAAAGGCTAAGACTTCTTCGTCTCCATCTTTTTGCCGTCCAACAACAGCCGCTTGGACAACACTTGGATGATCATTCAACGCGGCCTCAACCTCTGGTGGATAGACGTTAAAGCCACCGTGAATGATCAGTTCCTTTGAACGACCCAAGATGTGTAACAACCCATCCTCGTCAATCCGTCCCAAATCGCCAGTCCGCATCCACCCATCTGTATCCAAGACCTTCGCGGTCTCTTCAGGGTTTTTGTAATAACCCTTCATGATGTGTGGGCCACGTGTCAGGACTTCACCCATACCGCCACCGCCCCCCTCAACACCGTCATCGATACGGATTTCGACACCCGGCAATGCGGGTCCCACCGACGTATCAGGATCACCAAGTACATTGCTCGTGGCAGAAGTACCCGCCGTTGTCTCGGTCATGCCATATCCGTTCTGGATCGCAACGCCGTAGAACGCCTCGGCCTCTCGTTTCCACGTGGGATCAAGTGGCGCTGCGCCAGATGAGACATATCGCAAAGTCTCTGACCCCAACGAAGTTAACCCCTGTTCTTTAGTGAACTGCATCAACAAGGCGTGCATCTGCGGAACCGCTGAAAACAACGTCACCCCGTCTCGCAATTCCTCGTACAATTTCGCCACGTCAAAACGCGGTGCAAGGCGCACAGGCGCACCGGCATAAACCGCGGCCACAACGACTGAGCAAAGCCCAAACACATGCGTTGTTGGTAAGACGCCGTAAACAACATCTTCATGAACCATGTTCCGCAAATTGGCTGACGTCTTGCCACCAAACCGCACATTGCCATGGGTCAGCATGACGCCCTTAGGATCGCCGGTTGTGCCTGTCGTATACAATAAAACGGCAACATCACCTTCATCGTCAGGCGCACTGCCCAGCGGGGTCGCCATGTGCAAGGTCCCGTAACTGCCAGAGACTTCAACCGCATCAAGGAGGTCAGCATGTTTTTGGGCATCACCTGAAACACTGGTCGTCATGAACACTGCTGCTGGCTGGGCGTGCTGCACGACCCGCGCAACCTCGGCTTTAGTCTGGCGCGCATTCACAGGAACTGCGCGGGCCCCCATCTTCCAACAGGCGAACAAAACTGCGACGGCTGCGACGCAATTCTCTGACAGCAGTAAAACGCGGTCTGCGGGCTGGACACCTGCGTCCTTTAACAACGCGATCACCTCATCACTGGCTGCATCCAAGCCGCCATACGTTAGCGTAACCCCTGTGCTGTCCGTGATTGCCACGACGTCAGGCCGCGCAGCCACTTGATCTGCTAGGTAATCTTGTACGCCAAGTGTCATGTACCATACTCCGGTTTTCGTTTTTCGAGGAAAGCCGCAATTCCTTCGGCAGCTTCATCGCCACCAGCCGCATGGGCCATCGCATCGCGTTCTAAATCTAATTGAGCAGCTTCAGTCTGGTCATAGCCAATAGCCACCATCATTCTGATACGGGCCTGTGCATCGCGCGGACCTGCTGCAACAGCATCCGCCCAAACATGCGCCTCGTCCATCACCTGTTCCGCAGGAACAACCGCATTCACAGCCCCCAATGCCTGCATCCGTTCCGCCGTCACAGGACGTGCAAGCACACACATTTCCATCGCCAAAGGGCGTGGGATCATACGTGCAAGCGACGCGGTCAGCCCGCCATCAGGCACCAAGCCTGCTTTAACATAAGCCGCCGTAAATTTGGCGCCTGCTTCCATCACAATGAAGTCGCAGGCCAATGCGATTGAAGCACCAGCCCCTGCCGCACCACCCTTGATAGCGGCAATCACTGGCACAGGGCAATTGCGGATCGCACGGATCACATCATGCAGCAGCTCGATTTTCCCTTGTCGCTCAACCTCGGGCAAACTGCGCCGTTCGCGCAATGCATTTAGATCACCACCGGCGCAGAAAAAGCCGCCTTGGGACGTAATTATAACGGCCCGAATACGGCGTTCTGTTGCACCTTCAATCGCATCGATAATCGACTGGTAAAACGAAGGCGTGATCGCACCGCGCTTGTCAGCATTGCCGTTCCAAACAATCAGGCGATCCTCTGCGTCTTCAACATATGCTGTCACTTTAGTCTCTCCTGCGGCACGCGTTTGAACACACCGGATGATGTCGCGATTTTGCGCCCATCTTCGTCCACTAATTCAGCATCGATAAACAGAATCGAGCGACCACCACCAGATATTTTACCAGTCGCAGTCACCCGCCCCTTAAACGCAGGCGCGAGGTAATGCGTGTTCATCGAGATCGTAAGGAACGGGGCTTTACCCGTTTCGTCCACCGTTAAAGACCCCGTTGTGCCAGACGCATTGTCCAGCAAACAGGTCACAATACCGCCGTGCAAAGCATCATGGCGATTGGTGTGTTGGGGGCCGATGTCGAGCCAACAGCGGCCACACCCATCCCCAACGCTGACATCAACAACGTACCCAATCAGGCTTTGTGTACCTGTTTCATCACGGATCAATCCGGCCTCATTTTCAGGATTGGGTGAGGGCAATAAACTTCTCCAGATGGTAGTCGGTGTCACCGAACCGATGATCCGCCATCGTGATCCGTTTAGCGATATGGGCCAACTCATATTCTTGGGTCATCGCGATGCCACCATGCATTTGAATGGATTCTTCCGACACCAAACGCCCTGCCCGTCCCATCAGGTTTTTTGCCGCGTGAAGGTTCATATCGCGAATACGTGTGTCACCTTCGAAATAACCAGCGGCACGGATCACAGCGGAGCGTGCTTGTTCCATCTCGATCAAAAGGTCGGACATACGGTGGGCCAACGCTTGGAAGGTTGCTATGGGACGGCCAAACTGTTTGCGGGTCACAAGATACTCTTGTGTCAGCTCAGTGGCTTTTGACATAGCACCCAAAGTCTCAGCACATTGTGCAACCGTCGCAATAGCATATGCGTCCTTAATCAGCGCGTAACCTTTGCCTTCTGTCCCAATCAAAGTGCCTGTAACGTCATCCAATGTCACCTCTGCCGCGCGACCACCTGCCAACAACGGATAACCTTGGATCGTGAGACCCTTGGCCCCCTTATCAACCGCGAATAGGGAAATCCCATCCTCGTCGGTTGCGCTACCACTGGTGCGGGCAGACACGATTATCACATCCGCCGCCTCGGCGTTCATCACTACAGCCTTGCGGCCGTTCAGCACTGTGCCCTTGGCGGTGGTTTGCACGTGGTTCAGGTCATAACGGCTGGTCGGTTCGCCGTGGGCCAGTGCCATTTGCAACTCGCCACCGATAATCTGTTCAACACGGTCCATATCGCCAGCATCAGCAAAGATACGGCCACACATCAGCGCACCGTCAAGAAACGGTTCAACTACACCCGCACGGCCCAATTCTTCAAACACTACAGCGATGTCAAAACCTGCGCCACCAAAGCCACCTTGGTCCTCGGAGAACAGGGCGCCAATCACGCCAAGCTCGGCCAGAGTGTTCCAGATATCCGCAGACATTCCGCTGTCAGAGTTCAAAATCTCGTTCCGCTTTTCAGTTGTGTAGCGGTCTTTCAGGAAACGACGCAGGGTGTCCTGCAACATTTGGCGTTCTTCAGTTAGGTCAAAATTCATGGATCAGCCCCCCATCTTTACTTTGGCGATGATCCCGCGCTGGATCTCGTTTGATCCACCGAAAATCGACAATTTGCGATTGTTGAAATATTGGGCTGCAACCGGCCCTGCCTCGTGTGGATCAGGCAGTGGTTCGTTGCTGCCTTCAACCGCTTCAGACGCGAACGGCATGGCATACGGGCCAACCGCGCGACGAGCCAGATCATTGATCTCTTGGCGAATGATCGTGCCCTTAACTTTAAGCATAGACGCTTCAACTCCTGGCGCACCGCCAGCGGCGGCTTGCGACACAATCCGCAGATTTGTTGTGCTCATCGCCATCAAATCAATCTCGACCTGTGCAACACGGGCTGCAAAAAACGGGTTCTGCATAAGGGGTTTGCCACCTGACATTTCTGCCTTGGCAATCCGTTTGATCGCTACAAGTCCGGCCGTGGAAAAACCAACGCCAGCGATGTTCGTGCGCTCATGCGTCAATAGATACTTGGCATAGGTCCAACCTTTGTTTTCTTCACCAACAAGGTTTTCGACAGGGACTTTGACATCCGTAAACCAAACCTCGTTCACCTCAGGTGAGCCATCCAACAGGATGATCGGACGCACTTCGATACCCGGTGTGTCCATATCGATCAGCAGGAACGAAATCCCCTCTTGCTGCTTTACCGAGCTGTCGGTGCGCACAAGGCAGAAAATCATGTTGGCGTGCTGACCAAGGGTCGTCCACGTCTTTTGTCCGTTGACGATATAGTGGTCGCCCTCACGCACTGCTTTGGTTTTGAGGGAGGCCAGATCAGACCCCGCGCCCGGTTCAGAATAGCCCTGACACCACCAGTCTTCACCTGACAAAATCCGAGGTAGCCAGTGATCATTTTGTTCTTTGCTGCCAAATTTTTGCAACACAGGTGCCAACATGCCCAGACCAAACGGTACAATGCGCGGCGCATGGGCACGGGCACATTCATCCTCAAAGATATGGCGCTGAACGGCGTTCCATTCGGCACCACCAAATTCTTTGGGCCAGTTGGGGGCCAACCAACCTTGGGCGTTCAGAGTTGCATGCCAGCCGTCCATATCCGCCTTAGTCAGCTCTGTACCAAGCCGAATTTTGTCAGACAGTTCCTTGGTCAACTTCTCTTCTAAAAAGGCGCGGGCTTCGTCGCGAAACGCCAGATCTTCGTCAGAATAACTTAGGTCCATTTTAGGTTCCTTTCCGTAGGGCAGTTCAGCCCGCTTTGTTCAATTCGTTGAATGTTTTACTTGAGGCAACCAGTTCTTTTAACAAGGGTGCGGGGGCCCAGAACGCAGCGTCCTGTTTGGCGTAGCCTTCGATATTTGCCAGCACTTCAGGCAAACCGACTAGGTCAGCCCACATCAATGGCCCGCCCCGATATCGCGGAAATCCGTAGCCAAAGAGCAATGTCATATCCACGTCTAATGGCCTACGGGCGATACCCTCGCCAACTACTTTAGCCGCTTCATTAACCATCGCGGCCATGTAGCGGCGCACGATCTGATCTTCGGTAAAGTCGCGGGAGGGAGTGCCTAATTCAGCCCGCTCTGCAGCGATTAAGTCCATCACGTCTGGGTGTGGCACGCGTGCCTTGGCCCCAGCGGCGTAATCATAATACCCTTTGCCGGTTTTCTGACCAAAGTTGCCTGCCTCACATATTTTGTCGGCGTAGGTGCTGACGCCTTCAATCCCTGCCTCGGCCCGTTTACGTTTGCGCACAGCCCAACCGATATCAAGGCCCGCCAGATCGGCCACAGCGTAAGGGCCCATCGCAAAGCCGAATTTCTCAAGGGCGATGTCAATGTCATAGGGCGAGGCCCCCTCCATCACCATCTGGTCCGCAGCCGCGCGATAGGTTGCGAGGATCCGGTTGCCGATAAATCCGTCACACACACCCGCACGAACACTGATCTTCTTCAGGCGCTTGCCCAATTCAAACCCTGTGGCGACAACATCAAGTGCGGTTTCATCACCAACGACAACTTCAAGCAGCTTCATCACATGCGCAGGCGAAAAGAAGTGCAGACCAATCACATCCTGAGGACGTTTTGTGATTGCAGCAATCTCGTTCACATTCAGATATGAAGTGTTCGTGGCAAGAATCGCGCCCTGCTTACAAACAGCGTCTAATTGGGTGAAAACCTGCTTTTTTACGGCCATTTCTTCAAACACAGCCTCGATGACCAGATCTGCGTCGGCCAAGCCTGCGTAATCCGTGATGACTGCCAGCGTTTGCGACAGGATCGTGTCGTGCTGTTCACCAGTGATCTTACCGCGCTTCAAAGCACCTGCTAGGTTGCCAGCGATCCGGCCATGAGCCGCCTCGCCCGCATCAGCCGTCATTTCAAGCAGTGTTACGCGAAGACCCGACAGCAACGCCGCCGTCGCAATCCCTGCGCCCATCGTACCACCACCGATTACCCCGATATGATCGATACTGCGCGGCGTCACGCCTTTGAGTTCGGGTAGGTTTCCAACTGCACGTTCGGAAAAGAACGAATGGATCATGCCTTTGCTCTGATCAGACTTCAGCAAATCCATAAATATCTGGCGTTCAACCAGCATGCCCTCAGCAAAAGATTTTTCCACACTTGCCTGAACCGCACGGACACTTTGCGCTGGCGAAACTTGCCCCCGCCCACGTGCAAGGATCGTGTCGTATGTCGCGTCCCAATCAATGGCATCAGGTGCGGGCATCTCGCTGACAGGACGACGGGACGCACCACCGTACAGAAGTTTCTCGACGTAGGCCAAGCCGTTGGTAAACGCATCACCATCTTGGACCACATCAATGACCCCCATCCCCGCCGCCTCTTTTGCGCCGACTTGGCGGCCCGTCGTCATGATATCTAATGCGGCGTCGACACCAGTCACTCGCGGCAAGCGTTGCGTCCCACCAGCGCCCGGTATCAGGCCAAGGTGGACCTCGGGCAGACCAATACGCGCTGAAGGCACTGCAATCCGGTAATGACAGCCCAAAGCAACCTCAAGACCACCACCCAATGAAACGCCGTGCATCGAAGCAATGACCAACAAGGGGGAGGCTTCAATTCGACCAACAACATCGGGCAACGAAGGCACCATTGGTGGCTTGCCGAATTCGGTTATGTCAGCCCCTGCGATAAACGCACGTCCCTGACCAACAATCAAAACAGCACGGACACCGTCGTCAGCCTCGGCTTGTTCCATCCGTTCCATCAGTCCCTGACGTACCGCTTGGCTAAGGGCATTAACTGGTGGATTTTGGATGGTAAGAACAGCGATATCACCGTGACGTGCATAGGCAATCTTGTCAGACACAGAGGGGCTCCCGATCAGAAATATTTCTGCCAAAGGCCAAACACAGGTTTCGATAGGCGAAATAGCGTTTCACTTTGAACGGGATCAGCCTAGCCACCAAGAGCGCAACACGGCAAGAGGAACCTCGTGCCACGCAGGTTTTGCGCCGTAGCGTCACAAATTACAGAACGCGGAACTTAGCGCTGATAGATAAAGCAACGGCCCAGCACGGCATCAGCAGGCAGCTCAATTTCGGTTAATTCGTTGAAATACATTTTATCACTTGCAACCATCAGACCACCAACCGCCAACAATGGTTCGATCACTGGCGATATATTGCGCGCGAACGCGTCGTTCTTAGTCCTGTCGTGCCCACCAAGATCTGCATGGATCAGGCTAGCAGTCGGGCCAAATCGCTTCAAAGCTTGAGGCAAAGTGTCGTAAACATCGCCAAGCAAAACCATATCTTCCGGTGGCGTGCTGTCCGGATGCGACCCAACTGCACGCTCAAATACATAGATTTTACGATCTGGCATGATCTGGCGCATGTGATGATAGGTCCGTCCATTCCCCAGCCCCAATTCGAAAACAGGGCCAGCCATGTCTTTTGTCAGGTCCGCCGCGTGATTCAAACAAGCACGCTGCGACACCATGCGATTTATAAAAAGGTCCAAGCGGCTGCTCATGCATTCAATCCTTTGGGTGTTGGAGGCGTCAAAACTGATAAATTCAACCTTCCGTTTATATCTATGGGTCACTTTAACCGATTGCTAGAGTATTTGACTATCTTGTGACGCCTTTGGCTGGACTATGGATTGGAAACGGGTTTGACTGCAATTTCAATGCGCTTGCCCAGAACAAGTGCCCCAAAACTGGAAGATGAATGACACCTCTATTGGACGTGCAAGGGCTATCGATCGGGTTTGGCAATGCGCCGCCTGTAGTGCAAGACGTCAACTTTTCGGTGAACGCAGGCGAAACCTTGGCTTTGGTGGGCGAAAGTGGGTCCGGCAAAACACTGACTTGTCGTTCAATCCTGCGCATTCTGCCAGATGCTGCACAACTGCGGTCGGGTAGTATCAATTTTGGGCAAAACACACCCGTCGATCTGTTATCCCTCACTGAACGCAAGATGCGTGATGTGCGCGGTGATCGCATTTCAATGATTTTCCAAGAACCCATGCGTTCGCTTTCACCTTTGCACCGCATTGGTAATCAAGTGGCCGAAGTTTTGCATTTGCATCGCGGCATGTCCAAAAGCGAAGCTAAAAAAGATGTTATCGAGACATTCGAAAAGGTTGGATTTATTGATCCTGAACGCGCTTTTCGCGCCTACCCTTTCGAGATGTCCGGCGGCATGCAGCAACGCGCAATGATCGCAATGGCTATGGTCGCCAAGCCCGATTTGCTAATCGCCGATGAACCGACAACGGCATTGGACGTCACAACGCAAGCGCAAGTGCTTGGCCTGATCAAAGATTTGCAAAAAGAAACCGGCATGGCCGTGATCCTTGTCACCCATGATCTTGGCGTCGTCGCCAACATGGCAGAACATGTTGTCGTGATGAATAAAGGTCGCATCATGGAAAGTGGGCCAGCCCCTGTCGTGTTAGGTGCACCCGGTCATGGCTATACGCAAAAGCTGTTTGCCGCGGCACCAATGATCCCAGATGTCGCAGAACCATCAGCCCCTTTGGATTACAGCGATCTAATCCTTGATCTTAAGAGTGTTAGTAAAACTTACACTGTGCGCGCTGGCGGTTGGAAAGGTGCCAAGAAAGTACATGCTTGCATCGATGTGAATCTTGCGCTGCCACGCGGTAAGACCGTTGCAGTTGTTGGCGAAAGCGGATCTGGCAAGACAACCTGCGCCCGCATCGCATTGGGCGCCGAAGTGCCCGACGTGGGCAGTGAAGTTATTTTCCGTCCCGACGCAAACGCTGAACCGATGCCGGTTCACGCAATGTCGCGCACGCAGCGGATCGCGTTCCAACGCAAAGCGCAGATGGTATTTCAGGACCCCTATTCTTCACTCTCGCCCCGTATGCGTGTCCAAGAGGCATTAACCGAACCCATGGAAATTCATGGCATTGGCAGTCGTGCGGATCGACGTGAAAAAGCTGCTGAAATGCTACGTTGGGTTGGTTTAAATCCCGATATGCTAAAACGATATCCGCATGCATTTTCTGGCGGACAGCGGCAACGATTGTCTATCGCTAGAGCACTCACTTTAGATCCCTCATTGTTGGTTTGTGATGAACCTACATCGGCTTTGGACGTCTCGGTCCAAGAACAGATTTTGTCCCTGCTTGAAGACATTCGCGACGAAATGGGATTGTCCTACCTGTTTATTAGCCATGACCTTGCCGTGGTCGCACGCATCGCAGATGAAGTTGCCGTAATGCGTCAGGGTGTCGTCATCGAACAGGCACCGCCCGACACGTTGTTTTATAATCCACGCCACCCCTACACACAGGCTTTGATTGCCGCGCAGCCAGAACCCGATGTGAACAGACCTATTGATTTGAACCTTGTTTCTCAAGGTGCCGGATCGTCAGATACGTGGTCTGAAATGTATCGTTTTGATCAAGGCTCAGCACCTGACCTGATCGAAATCGAACCCGGCCATAAGGTGCGTTGCCATGTTTAACCATATCAGAACACTTTGCATAATCACGCTCTGCTGGATCAGCCCCGTTGCTGCGGTTGAGGTTCAAGAAAGCGCCTATTGGTTAGACGAGCTATCCCATGAAGGAATGCTAGAAGCCCACGAACGTATCCCGCAAGACCCATTGATTGTTGATCTTCCTGCCAAAGGACGCGCCTTTGGCGCTCAGGGCGGTACTTTGCGCACGATGATAACAAGGTCAAAAGACATCCGCCAAATGGTAGTCTATGGCTATGCCCGCCTCGTCGGATATGACTCTGAATACAATTTAGGTCCTGATATCCTGCGCGATATCGAAGTGGACAATGATCAGCGCTATACGCTGCATTTGCGCCGCGGGCATCGCTGGTCTGACGGTGCATCTTTCACCTCCGCGGATTTCGAATACTGGTGGGACCATGTTGCAAATAACGAGGAGTTGAACCCAAACGGTCCTCCAGATGTGATGCGTTTAGACGGCAAAGTTGGACGTATGAGCTTTCCGGATGCGCAGACAGTTGTCATCGAATGGGATGCGCCAAACCCACGCTTTTTACAGTTGCTAGCAGCGGCGCGCCCCCCGTTTATTTACCGCCCTTCCGAATACCTGAAGCAATTTCATATTAACTTTGCTGATTCCGAAGAGCTTGCCAAAGCCGTCCGCAGCAAACGCGTGCGTGGCTGGGCAGCTTTACACAACAAAGTCGACAATATGTATAAGTTCGACAACCCGGAACTGCCGACCTTGCAGCCATGGGTTGCCGCAACAAAAGGGCAATCCAGCCGCAAGATTTTTGTGCGCAATGCCTACTACCACCGCATCGATCAAAATGGGGTGCAATTGCCATATATCGACGTTGTGGAAATGACCGTGGTGGGTGCAGGTCTTGTTGCAGCCAAATCCAACGCAGGCGAGGCGGATCTTCAAGCCCGTGGGCTAGATTTCCGTGACGTGTCGATCTTGAAAAAAGGCGAAAGTGACGGCGCCGCCTACCGTACATTCCTTTGGGCCAACGGCGCTGCATCTCAAATCGCAGTATACCCGAATTTGAATTTTGCCGATCCTTTATGGCGTGACATCATGCGGGACGTTCGGTTCCGCCGCGCGCTGTCGATGGGTATTGATCGGCACATGATAAACCGCGCCCTGTACTTTGGATTGGCCAAGGAAGGCGGCATGACCGCATTGGCCCGAAGCCCGTTCTTTGACACCAAGAACCTGAACGCTTGGGCTTTGCATGATCTCGATGCAGCCAACGCGCTTCTGGATGAGATGGGCCTGACTGAACGCACTCCATCTGGTCTGCGAAAACTATCAGATGGTCGCCCGATGGAATTCGTCATTGAAACAGCAGGCGAACGCCAAGAAGTTGGAAACGCCTTGGCTATTGTTACAGACACATGGCGCGATCTTGGTATCAAGCTGGTCTTACGCCCGCTTGATCGCGACATCCTGCGCAACCGCGTTTACGCTGGCGTTTCTATGGCCGCCGTTTGGTTTGGTTGGGACAATGGATTGCCACAGACATTCACGCCGCCAGAGTACCTAGCCCCGATGCATCAGGAATTTTTTGCTTGGCCAAAATGGGGCCAGTACATGCAAACAAATGGCGCCGCTGGCGAACCCGTCGATATGCCCGAACCCAAACGATTGCTGGATCTTTGGCACGCTTGGGAACGGACACTCGATCCAAAAGAGCGTGGCGATATATGGCGCGAAATGCTGGCGATCCACGCAGATCAGCAATACGGCATCGGCATATTGGCTGAAGCTCCTCAACCCGTTGTCGTCTCAGATGATCTGCGCAATGTGCCTGAGTTTGGCAAATGGGCGTGGGAGCCCGGCGCGCATTTTGGCATCCACCGGATGGACGAGTTCTTTTTCACCCCTGAAAGACTAGAGGTGAACAAATGATGTTCCTCAGATATGCAGGTTATCGCATGATAACCATGCTGCTTACACTGTGGGTCGTTTCGATCATGGTGTTCATCATTATCAACCTACCCCCAGGGGATTATCTGTCAAACCAGATCGCAGAACTACGCGCTACCGGTCAGGCCGAAGGTGTAGCCAAGGCCGAGTTCCTGCGCGTTGAATACTCCTTAGATCGCCCTGTTTGGGAGCAGTATTTTATCTGGGTCGGGATGGCACCTGGCCCGCAGGGGTTCTCAGGTCTATTGCAGGGTGACTTCGGTTGGTCCTTTGAATTCGACCGCCCTGTCGCCGAGATCGTAGGCGACGCTTTGTGGATGACTATTTTGGTGAACCTCGCTGCGGTTCTGTTCGTTTATCTGGTCGCACTGCCCTTGGGTGTTCTTGCTGCTTGGCGCTCTGAGACTTGGGTTGATTATACCGCTGCCTTCGTTGGTTATCTTGGCCTTGCAACGCCAAACTTTCTGCTGGCTTTGATCCTGTTTTATTATGGACACAAATACCTTGGCTTACCCATTGGTGGATTGATGAACCCGATCTACGAGGGTGAGCCGATGAGTTTCGGTAAAATGCAATCCATCCTTATCCACCTTATCGTTCCGACCTTTGTCATCGGCACATCTGGTGCCGCAGCAATGATGCAACGGCTGCGGGCAAACATGCTGGATGAGTTGTCGAAACCATATGTAGAAACCGCCAAAGCCAAGGGATTGGCCCCTGCCCGCCTTTTGGCAAAATACCCACTGCGGATGGCGTTCAACCCGTTCGTGGCAGATATCGGCAACCTATTACCAGCGATGGTATCAGGATCGGTTTTAGTTTCTGTTGTGTTAGGTTTGCAAACCATCGGCCCCGCCTTGCTGACCGCTCTAAAATCGCAGGATCAATTCCTAGCTGCATTTGTCCTCATGTTCGTGGCATTGCTTACCTTGATAGGGACGATGATCTCAGATCTGTTGCTAGTCCTACTAGACCCCCGAATTAGATACGGAGCGCGCGACGGATGAGCATACTTCCTGACGGGCGCTATGTCGACGATGCGCCATATGATCCAAATGTTGACCTATCTGCGCTTGACCGTTCCGACATGGACGCCCCGAATTGGGTGCTGGTCTGGCGCAAGTTCAAGCGACATAAACTTGGACTGATTTCTGGTATTTTCCTGTTCCTCAGCTATTTGATGTTGCCCGTTGCAGGCTTCATCGCGCCTTACACGCCTAACGAACGGAATGCCGACTATCTGTATGCGCCACCTCAAGGAATCAGCCTTTGGCATGAAGGCAAATTTGTTGGCCCACACGTCAATCCGACCATCGCTGTACCCGATTTGGAAAAATATGTTTGGACCTATGAAACCGACGAAAGCATTGCGATGCCTTTGCAGTTCTTCTGTGAAGGTGGCAGCTATAAATTGTTTGGGTTCATCCCAACGAACACACACATGTTCTGCGCACCAGAAGGTGCGACGATTTTCCTGTTTGGGTCAGATCGATTGGGGCGTGACGTCTTTAGCCGTATCTTGTTCGGTGCACAGTTATCCCTGACTGTCGGCTTGATCGGGATCACGGTATCCTTCTTGCTTGGCATCACCTTCGGCTCAATCGCGGGCTACTTTGGCGGCCGTACCGATTGGACGATCCAACGCGTTATCGAAATTTTGCGGTCTCTGCCTGAACTGCCATTGTGGCTGGCGTTATCAGCTGCTGTCCCATCCAATTGGGGACCTGTCGCCGTCTTTTTCATAATTTCCATTATCTTAGGGATATTGGATTGGCCCGGCCTTGCCCGCGCTGTCAGGTCAAAATTCTTGTCGCTAAGAGAAGAAGAATACGTCCGCGCCGCTGAGATGATGGGTGCCAAGCCTTCCCGTGTCATCCGCCGTCACTTGTTGCCGAACTTTATGAGCCACCTGATCGCGTCTGCGACCCTGTCTATCCCTGCGATGATCTTGGGTGAAACAGCGTTGTCATTCCTTGGCCTCGGCCTGCGGGCACCAGCGGTAAGTTGGGGTGTCATGTTAAATGACGCGCAAAACCTTGCATCGATCGAGATCTATCCGTGGACAGCGATCCCGATGTTGCCGATCATATTCGTGGTGTTGGCGTTTAACTTCTTGGGCGACGGTCTACGCGACAGTCTAGACCCCTACAAAGGATAAGGCGTTTGGCGGGGTTTGATCCCCGCCAATACTATCAGCTTTCTGTGCGGCGTGGCGATTGTTTGCCACCGTCAGCTGCGGCGCGACGCGCTTTGTTTTTCTTGCTGTTGGCTTTGCCTACAGCAGGTGCGCCGCCTGGACCGGTTTTTGGCTTACCCGCAAATTTACCTTTAGGCTTACCCGCAAATGGCTTTCCATCCGGCTTACCGCGCGGTTTACGTTCAGTAACCGTGCCATCATCACGTGCTTTGTCCATTGTCGAACGCGGCTTTTCAAAACGCTTGGACGCTGGATGTCCAGCAGGCTTACCGCCCTTGCTTTCCGGCTTCGGCTTGCGTGGTTTTGCTATCGGCGCATCATCATATTCGACGGGCTTGCTGGCAGCCTGCGGTTTTGGCGCAGGTGCTGGCGTGTAATCGTCTTTTGGTTTTGGCGCGTATTCGGCCTTCGGTGCATAGTCCGCTTTTGGCTTAGGTGCGTAATCCGACTTCGGCTTGCGATCATAGTCTGGCTTATCGCCACCACGCGGGCCGTCAGATTTACCATACGACTTGCCCGAAGGTTTACCGCCGGGCTTGCCGCCAAATGCAGGGCGCGGGCTGTTGGCTGCTGCAGGAGGTTTGGCCAACTCGGTCAAGACCAATCCACCTTCAACGGTCATTGCGCTGCCCAAAGCAGCTTTAAACCCAGCAACACTGGATGCTTGCATCTCTACAAATGTCTCATCGTTCTGGATACGGATTGCACCGATGTCGTCTTTGGTGATGCCGCCACCATTGCAAAGGATCGGCAACAGGCGACCAACAACGATGCCTTGATTGCGACCCGTGTTGACAGAGAACCATTTGCTTGGACCAAACGGCGCACGTGCTTTTGGTGGCTTGTTGTCACCAGCAGAAGACAATTCTTCCGGTGCGGTCACGCGCACACGGTACAGACGCATATAGGCCGCAGCAATTTGTTCGATGTTGAAACCGTCAACCAGCTTGGCAACCATGTCTGCTTCATTTTCAGCAACTGGCTCGTGCCACATTGGATCTTCCAAAAGGCGTTCTTGGTCTTTGGCACGCACGTCATCTGCGGACGGTGCTGCGATCCAGTTTGCACTGACCTTTGCACCTTGCAAAATACGTTCAGCTTTGCGGCGGTTCTTGGCGGTAACGATCAACGTGCTGACGCCTTTGCGTCCAGCGCGGCCTGTACGGCCAGAACGGTGCAACATTGTCTCATGGTTGTTTGGCAATTCAGCGTGCACAACCAGGTCAAGACCCGGAAGGTCGATCCCGCGTGCCGCAACATCCGTAGCAACACAAACACGGGCGCGACCATCGCGCATCGCTTGCAAGGCGTGGGTACGTTCTGCTTGGGACAATTCACCTGACAAGGCCACAACCGAAAATCCGCGGTTGGACAAACGGGTGGTCACACGATTTACCATCGCACGCGTGTTACAGAAAACAATCGCGTTCGGGGATTCATAAAAACGCAGAATATTGATGATGGCGTTTTCGCCGTCATGGTTCGCAACTTGCATCGCGTTGTATGCGATGTCGGCGTGTTGCTTGTCCTCAGATTTTGTCTCAAGACGGACTGCATCACGTTGGTAGCTTTTGGCCAGTGTCGCGATAGCTTTTGGAACCGTCGCCGAAAACATCAATGTCCGGCGATCTTCAGGCGCTTTGCCCAAAATGAATTCAAGGTCTTCGCGGAAACCAAGATCAAGCATCTCATCCGCTTCATCCATAACCACACCGCGGATCATCGTCAGGTCGATGGTGTTGCGCATGATGTGATCGCGTAAACGGCCAGGCGTCGCCACAACAATGTGGGCACCTCGGGACAGCGTACGACGTTCGTCGCGCATATCCATACCGCCAACACAAGACGCCATAACAACGCCAGCTTCGGCATAAAGCCATTCAAGCTCGCGTTTCACTTGCAACGCCAATTCGCGGGTTGGTGCAATCACCAAAGCTAGTGGTGAACCAGCGCGATCAAAAGCTTCTGCGTCGCCCAAAAGCGTGTCGCCCAGCGCAAGTCCAAAGCCAACTGTTTTACCTGAACCCGTTTGGGCAGAAACCAACAAATCGGCTTCGCCGAGCTTTGGATCCATGCAGGCAGTTTGAACAGGTGTTAGGGTTTCGTATCCACGTTTGGATAGCGCATCAGCAAGAGCTTGTTTCACGGGCGTCATCTTTTCTGGTAATTGCGCGGTCAATTGCACCGCAAGCCGCGCGTCTAAGCCTTTTGAACCCTTTTGTATAGGGGTAACATTATCCTACCTATCATCACCAAACTCTAGCCCATTCCCCGACTAGTCTTTTTTAATTGCCACATGAGCGGCTACGACCGCAACTTCCCGCTCATCTCGTGACAAGTTTTCGACCCTAGCATCAGCCAAACGAACCGCCACTTTGCGATATGAAAGTTTTCTACCTTCGCGTTCAAACATGAGCCGGATTTCTTCATATACACGTTTACCCACAAGCCACTGATCGCCTGGTAACGTCATAAACTTAAGGAATCGATGACGCCGTAAGCCCCGGCAGAAAAGCATACACCTCATAATTCAGCCTACGTTCATTTATCCACACGCCAAAAAGGATGACCAAAAAGCCAAACAATACAACCACACAAAGCGATAAATGAAGCCGCTTGGCCGCGCGATCTGCAAAATGCGGGATGCGATACTGGGGTAAAAACGGCGACATACCCCGCACTATGCCGATCCCAGTCGTTAAAAATAGCGCGCCAAAAATGGGGCGGCAAGCACCCGAACAGACGTGAAGCGCTTTGTTGATCCAAACCTATATATCTAGTTCGCCAAACGCTACGCGGGACGCCATTGTAATACAATTCACAGACAAGCGTACAAGGGGTGTTTTACATGATGCCCCTTCTTATGTCATAGCGAGAACAACAACGTGTGCGTTTCACCGCGTGCTCAACACACAGGAATTTACGATGTCTCAACATATGCCATCAGGCCCGATCGCTATACTAGGTCTTGGATATGTCGGCTTGCCCCTCGCCTTGGCACTGGCACGTGCAAATTTCGACGTTGTGGGACTGGACACAGACCCTGATTTGATTGCCACACTGCACAGTGGCCGCGACCCAAATGGCGAAGTCGCCGACAGCTCTGTTTCTGGATCAAACGCGCTGTTCACAGCAAATGCGGATGATTTGGCGGCCTGCACAACTTATATCATAGCGGTTCCAACACCTATCACGGACGCTAAAAAACCCGATCTAGGACCAGTGTTGGGGGCTTGCGCTTCCATTGCGCCACATCTGAATGACGGTGATTTGGTAATACTCGAAAGCACGGTTTATCCCGGCGTGACAGAAGAAGTCTGCGGACCAGCGCTAGAGGCTGGCAGCGGGTTGAAAGCTGGCACACAGATCAAATTGGGATACTCACCTGAACGGGTAAACCCAGGTGACGCTGAACATTCGATGGAAAACGTGACTAAGATCGTGGCGGCCCAAGACGACGAAACACTGGACCGCCTCGAAGCTATTTATGCGCCTGTGGTTAAAGCAGGTCTTCACCGTGCCTCGTCAATTATGACAGCCGAAGCGGCCAAGGTAATCGAGAACACGCAACGCGATCTGAACATTGCACTGGTTAACGAGTTCGCGCTCATTTTTGGAAAACTTGGTTTAGACACCATTGAAGTGTTGGAAGCCGCAGGTACCAAATGGAACTTCTTGCCGTTCCGTCCCGGTCTGGTTGGTGGTCACTGCATTGGGGTCGACCCCTACTACCTAACCTATCGCGCAGAACAGTTGGGTTATCACCCCGAAGTTATTTTAGCCGGACGTCGTATTAACGACCATATGGGCGCGCATGTTGCTGGCTCCTTGGTCAAAAAAATGCTGACGCGGGGGATTGATCTGCAAGGTGCGCGTGTTTTGGTCATGGGCTATACGTTTAAAGAAAACTGCGCTGACACACGTAACACGCGCGTTGCCGACATTGTCGAGGAACTGGCTGACTATTCCGTCCAAGTTGATGTTCATGAACCATGGGTTCCCGCAGATGTTATGCAATCCCGTCACGGGGTTATTCCGGTCATTTCCCCCGAAATTGGGGCCTATGATGCGATTATTGTGGCCGTTGGGCATAAAGAGTTTGTAGAAATGGGGTCTGATGCTGTCCGCGCCTTGGGAAAACCAAACGCTGTGCTATACGACATTAAGGGAATATACGGCAAAACAGGCAGTGACATGCGCCTGTAACGGCCTTTGAAAGACGACACTTATGGCACTAAAATCTTCCATTTCTTCTAAGCGCCCACGCCGCGTTGTCCTGTACAGTCACGACACATTTGGCCTTGGCCATTTGCGACGTAGTCGTGCGCTGGCGTCTGCCCTGACCCAAAGTGATACGGTGCAATCCGCTATCATCCTAACAGGCTCCCCTGTTGCTGGGCGCTTTACGTTTCCCGAACGTGTCGATCACGTGCGTTTGCCCGGTGTCACCAAACTGCCAGATGGCTCCTATATCAGCCAAACTCTTGGTTTGGATATCGAGGAAATCACGTCCCTTCGTGCCGGACTTATCGAATCCGCGATCGAGCAGTATGACCCCGACCTATTGATCGTTGACAAAGAACCAACCGGTTTCAGGGGCGAACTTTTGCCAGCGTTGGAACGCCTAAAAGCTGATGGCAAAACCAAACTGGTGCTTGGGCTACGCGACGTCTTAGATGAACCGAAAGTCCTCGCCACTGAATGGGCCCGTAAAGGCGCGGTTGAAGCGACCGAAAAGTTTTACGACGACATTTGGGTCTATGGTGTGAAGTCTGTTTACAATCCAGTCGAAGGGTTGGACTTGTCCCAGGAAACCCGCGATCGCATGCATTGGACAGGTTACCTACGCCGCGAAATTACTTATGCCACGGATACACCCGAAGACCCCTACATTTTGATAACTCCCGGCGGTGGTGGCGACGGCAAAGCGATGGTTGACCTCGTCTTGGCAGCCTATGAACAAGACCCTGATCTAAGCCCCCGTGCGTTGCTGGTCTATGGCCCGTTCTTATCAGGTGATGTCCGCGATGAATTTGAAGCACGGGTAGCAAAGTTGAATGGCCGCGTTACGGCCCTTGGTTTTGAAAGCCGCATGGAAGCGCTGTTTGCAAACGCCGAAGGCGTCGTGTGCATGGGCGGATATAATACGTTTTGCGAAGTTCTATCTTTTGACAAACGTGCTGTGATTGTGCCGCGTACAGTTCCACGTCTTGAGCAATGGCTGCGAGCCAGCCGTGCCGAAGAACTTGGTTTGGTCCGCATGTTGGAGGAAACTCGGGACGGGATGACACCACAATCTATGATCAAAGCGATCCGCGCGTTGCCTTCGCAAGGGCGGCCATCAGATGCCGGTGCAAACGGGCTACTTGATGGGTTGGATTATGTGATCAAACGCACGCGCACATTGATGGGAACAGACGCACCCAACCCAGACACGCAATGAAGCCGCACAACCCAAACTTAGCAGTTGTTGTCAAAGGGTGGCCACGCCTGTCCGAAACCTTCATCGCCCAAGAATTGGTGGCCCTAGAAGAAGGCGGCGTTGCCTTCGATATTTGGTCCCTGCGCCATCCAACTGACAAAAAAACGCATCCGTTGCACGACAGGTTAAATGCACGTGTCAGATACTTACCCGAATACCTTCGCGACGAACCCATGCGCGTTTTTCGCGGTGTACTGCACGCAATTACATGCGGCGGGTTTCGCAATGCATGGTCCGCCATTCGTGCCGATTATGCACGTGATAAGACACGCAATCGCATCCGCCGTTTTGGGCAGGCCTGTGTTATGGCTCGTGAATTGCCACCCGAAACATCTGGCATCTATGCGCACTTTTTACATACCCCCGCATCTGTCGCACGTTATGCAGCCATTTTGCTCGGTGTTCCTTGGTCCTTTTCAGCCCATGCCAAAGATATTTGGACCTCTCCCGAATGGGAGCTGCGCAGCAAATTGGATGGCACCCAACATGGCGCTACATTCGGGGCAACCTGCACCGCGTTCGGAGCTGAACACTTGCGGAGTTTGTCAGCCAACACGCCTGTAGATCTTGTCTATCACGGCCTAGACCTAACGCGATTTCCTGCACCTCCTAAACGGGCTATTCGAACCACGACAGCGCCCCTCAATCTGATGTCCGTTGGACGTTTGGTAGAGAAGAAGGGATTTGACAATCTGATCGCAGCGCTTGCTCTTTTGCCGCCAGAAATCGCGTGGCATTGGACCCACATTGGTGGCGGAGCTTTGAATGATCAAATGCGCCAGCTCGCGTCAGATCATGGTGTTGAAGATCGCATCACATGGCGTGGTGCCTGTGATCAGCCCGAAGTGATTGAAGCGATGCGTGCAGCAGATATCTTTGTGCTCCCTAGCCGCGTGGCCGAAGATGGCGATCGTGATGGACTCCCGAATGTTCTGATGGAGGCGGCCAGCCAGAAACTGCCCATTCTGTCCACTCCTGTCTCTGCCATTCCTGAATTCATTGACACTGAAGTGCATGGCATTCTTAGCGATGACAGCCCTGCAGCACTTGCCGCCGAAATAGCACGGTTTGCGGATGATCCGACCTTAGGACCGAGTTTAGCGGATGCCGCATATGAGCGCCTGACACACGATTTCCTTATGGCCCCCGGCATTGCGCACTTGGCAGTACGTTTGCGGTCAATGCTGTCTGGAAAACTGGCGTGAAAGTCGCTTTTTACGCCCCTCTAAAATCACCAAAGCACGCTATTCCATCTGGGGACAGGGCAATGGCACGTGCGTTGATGTCTGCCTTGAAATCGGGCGGGCACGACGTCACACTTGCTTCGGAATTGCGCATTTACGACCCGGATGGATTGCCGGAAACCCAAACTGAATTGCGTGGTGCTGCAAGTCGTGAAATCGACCGTATTGCCAATATCGGTCATTTGGAAAAATGGCAGATTTGGATGACCTATCATAATTACTACAAAGCGCCGGATTTGATTGGTCCAACAGTCGCGCGTACCTTGAATATTCCCTATATTTTGGCCGAAGCCACACGGGCCAAGAAACGCCTGAACGGCCCATGGGCGGGTTTTGCCAAAGACGCTGAAGCTGCCTGTGACGCAGCCGCTGCGATTCTGTATCTAACGGCCCGTGATGCAGAAGCATTGCACCACGATGCCCCCGATGGGCAAAGCTTGATCCACCTTCATCCTTTCCTTGATCGCGACACCTTGCCCCGCGCGTCAACTGGCAACGGATCAATGTTAAGCGTCGCAATGATGCGCCACGGTGACAAACTGGCCTCGTATCAATTGATCGCTGATACGCTTTGCGCGATGCCCCACCAAGATTGGGCTCTTGATATTGCAGGTGATGGACCTGCCGTTGACCAAGTTAAAACCATGATGGCACCCTTCGGCAATAACGTGAAATTTCTTGGTGCAATGGACAGCGATGCCTTGGCAAAACTGTATGGCCAAGCGTCTCTATTGTTCTGGCCTGGCGTGAACGAAGCCTTTGGTTTGACTTACCTCGAAGCACAAGCCGCTGGCGTCCCCGTTGTCGCCCAAAATAGACCCGGCGTGTGCGATGTCACCCACGGTACACACCCCCGCCCACATGAGGGTACACTGCCTTTGGTCGCTGCAATTACTGCGCTCCTTAGCAATCCAGACTTGCGCCAAACCCGCGCAGGCCAAGCCCGCAAATTTGTGCGAGAAAATCATCTACGTGGCGCAGCGACCCAAACCCTCAACACAGTTTTAGAAAATGTCACAGGACCCAAAATATGATCCGGCTCGCCCTTCTTAGACACGGCCACACCCCCTGGAACCGCGAAGGACGCATTCAAGGACGCACTGACATCGCCCTTGATCCAGAAGCGGCCAAACAACTTGGGACGCTCAAATTGCCGGACGGTTGGACGGGTGCTGACATCTGGTCTAGCCCGCTGAAACGTGCCGTGCAGACGGCACAAATCGTGACAGATCGGTCGCCCAAAACGGCACCTGCATTGACCGAAATGGATTGGGGCGAATGGGAAGGCCAGCATGGTAAAGATCTAAAAGCCGATCCACAAAGCGGTTTCAAAGATATTGAGGACTGGGGTTGGTCCTTTGCCCCAAAGGGCGGCGAACGCGTTGATGCAGTGCGGAACCGCCTGCTGCCTTGGGCCAATACCCGCATTCACGATACCCTCGCGGTCTGCCACATTGGCGTGATGCGCGTCCTATTAGCTCATGCAACGGGTTGGAACTTCGAGGGTCCGGCCCCATTTCAAATTAAACGAAATCGTCTGTTTGTTATAGAAATCTCGGAGACGAGGTGGGCAATGCAAGCAGATCCTGTCCGATTGGTTGAGCGACTCTAATGAAGCTGCTTATCGTCGTCACACACCTACTGGGCAGCGGTCACCTTAGCCGCGCATTGACTCTTGGGAGGGCGTTTGCGGCTGCAGGGCATCAGGTCAGCGTCGCGTCTGGTGGTATGCCAGTTGCACAGCTTGATCATGCTGGCATTGAATTGATTCAACTGCCACCACTGCGATCTGACGGTGTTAACTTTACCAGGCTGCTGAATGAAGACGGACAAGTTGCCTCCCATTCCTATCTCCAGACCCGACAAACCTTGCTGGCACAGGCAATGCAACGCTTGCGCCCAGACGTCTTGATTACGGAGCTGTTCCCATTCGGTCGCCGATCATTGAAGCACGAATTCCAAAAGCTGCTGCAACAGGCCAAAGACATCGAAACACCACTCGTTTTAGGTTCTATTCGCGATATTCTTGCACCTCCTTCTAAGCCTGCAAAAGTTGAATTCGCGGACGAAATGATCAAGCGGTTTTATAATGGTATCTTGGTTCACTCAGACCCAAACCTGACCCCTTTGTCGTTGAGCTGGCCAGTGAGTGCGACCCTCGAAAAGAACCTTCACTACACTGGTTTCGTAGCGCCCGCACCACCACAGCCACACCCAATGAATTCAGGTAAAGGCGAAATCATTGTAAGTGCGGGCGGAGGTGATGTTGGTACCAAATTGTTCAACACCGCGATTGCAGCTGCGGTTCAAGACCCTAAGCGAATTTGGCGCATTCTGGTGGGCGGCGCTAATGCACAAGCCAAGATCAAGCAATTAGCCCCAACGTCACCTGACAACGTGCAGATCGAAGCCGCACGACCCGACTTTCGCCAAATGTTAAACCATGCGGATGTTTCTGTTTCTATGTGCGGATACAATACGGCGTTGGACGTCTTGCAAACTGGCGTGTCTGCCGTGTTTGTTCCATTTGACGCAGGTGGAGAAGTTGAACAATCTTTGCGGGCCAAGGCTTTATCAGAGCAGCCAAATATTGCGGTGTTAAAGGACTCAGATTTGAGCGTCGAAACCTTAATCTTAACTATCCGAAGAATCCAAAACCTCGACAGTGCTAACAAATCAAAAACTAGCTTTGACGGCGCGACAAAAACGGTCAATATCATTGAAACGATGCTTAGCGAAACGGCTCACGATGGTTGACTGGAACCCATTACGCGCGGCTTTGGCACGCTGCCGCGACACAAAAACATCAGTACCTATGTGGTGGCGCGACGATGACGCGATCGAGCCAACCGCAGCCCTTGGAAAACTGTTTGAGATATCTGACAGCATCGGCGTTCCTGTCTATTTGGCGACTATTCCAAAACCTGCCCATGACACGCTTGTTCCATTCCTACGTGACCGCCCAAATCTTGTTCCATGTGTACACGGGTGGGCGCATTTAAACACTGCCTCTCCAGATTCCAAGAAGTCAGAATTCGGTGTCCAGCGGGATGACACCGCGCAGGATCTAAAGCTGGCTTTGGATCGAATGACACACCTATTTGGTGATGGATTTTTTCCGCTGTTTGTCCCACCCTGGAACCGCATGGACGCGAGCGTTCAAACTGCATTGATCCAAACCGGTTACCTTGGCTTCTCTACCTTTGGAGCACGGGCGAACACTGCCGCCTTGCCTCAGATCAACACCCATATTGATCCAATATTTTGGCGTGGCCATCGCGGTCTTGCCGATCCTACAGATATGATCATCCAAGCCGCCAATATACTCCACGCGCGATGCGACGGCCTACAAGATGCAACCGAACCCTTTGGCCTGCTGACACATCACCTCGTCCACGTCCCCGAAGTCTGGGAGTTCTCAAAAACCTTCATGACCGAAATGCTAGATGGCGGCGCGCATCCTGCCAATTTGAAAGAGATATTAACATGAGCAGACTTGAATCCTTCCGCCGTCGCCTGACCGCCCAAATTGATGGGATCAATTGGGCCATCGAGCAGACCAAAGACACAAAAGGTGACATCCTTGAAATGGGTCTTGGAAACGGACGAACCTATGACCATCTGCGCGAAAATACAGATCGACGGATTTGGGTGATCGACCGGATTTTGCAATGCCACCCGTCATGCGTGCCGCCAGAAGCTGATTTCCTTAAAGGTGAAGCTGACGCAATGCTGGAACGCTTGGCAAATGAAGGTGCAAAAATTGCCTTTGCTCACTATGATTTTGGCTTTGGGGTCAAAGAGAAAGACGTCGAAGAGGGCGGGCGTTTATCCCCTCTTATCAAAGCGGTAATGGTACCTGGTGGAATGATCGTGTCCCAACAACCCATGGTCGGCTTCACCCGAATTCAAGGACCAGAAACTATAATCGGGGACCGGTACCATTTCTACCGTGTCTAGAGGTTTTTCGAATCCCTTGCGCCGATGAAACGAGGTTGTAAGATCATGTAAAAAAGGCCCATCAGAGGCCGCCACAACACGAGGGACACTCTATGAAACGACTTATTTCTGCTGTTGCGATTGCGATGATTGCTGCCGGGCCGGCCTTGGCTGCGCCGCTGAAACTGAAACCTGCGAACCCTCAGCCCAGTGGTTTGAACCAAGGATTGGCGGTGTCTTATGCTTATCCAAGCGATGTCAAGACACTGGCGCAGGCAAAGAAGCATTTGAAGCGTGCCAAACCGGGTAAGCCATTGTCTGGACTTGATTATCTGGACACGATCAACGGTAAACGCACACTTACATCCAAGAAAGCACACCACGTCGTGGCGGGGATTTCGGGTTACGTTAAATTCGACAAAGCGGGCACCTATGTCATTGATTTCCTTAGCAATGATGGGTTGCAGGCGAGCATTGGTGGCAAGGAAGTTGTGTTCTTTGACGGGCGGCATGCCTGTGAAGAGAGTGAAGCGGTGGAGGTTAGCGTGCCAAAAGCTGGGTGGTACGACCTAAAAGCTACGTATTTTCAACGCACTGGCACGGCTTGCCTGCATATGCGTGCGGGAATCGGTGAAGCCGATTGGATGCCGAATTCGGCGTTTGGGTACAAGTAACCTTTAGCGTTTCTTCACGTATTCTGTAAGGATAACAATGCGTTGTCCCTCGACACGGCCCTCGATATGGGCCGCGTTGTCTGACACCAGCGAAATGCGGTGCACAGCGGTGCCGCGTTTGGCGGTGAAACCACCCCCCTTAACAACTAAATCCTTAATTAAAACAACGGTGTCGCCGGTTGTTAACGAAACGCCATTGCTGTCTTTGTGGCCCAAGTCTGGTTCGACGTTGTCGGCCCATGCGCGGGTGTCGTCATCTAGGTAAAGTTGGTCGGAGAGATCGCGTGCCCAGCCCTCGTCCGCGAGCTTGGTTAAGGTGCGGGCGGCGAGGACTTGGATGCATGGGTCTTCGGACCACATGGTTGTGGCTAAACCACGGAAATGATTGGGGTTTGGGGCGGATAACTGACCTGCACAATCCGCGCAAATTTGGGCGGATGCGCCGTGTGGACCACCATCAACCGGGGTGTCGATCAGGGTGTCTGTTGAGGCGGCGCAGAGGGGGCAAGTCATGGGATTTTCCTTTGGTCGTGATGTTGTGGCGTATAGGCCAAGACGGGGGGCGAGGACAGGTGATTAACGCAAAGGGCGGTGGGTTAAGGGGGGATTGAGGGCGCGGGATTAGGGTGGTTTTGTACATATGACCCCATTGATTTGTACAATTTTGCCGACTCCGATCCGCCAGATTTGGGGTGATTTTGGTGAATTGTACAAATGCGGGGGTCGATTTGTACAACCTTGGGTTTTGATTTTCAGGAGAACGCCATGTTGCCGCAAATTCGCACTGTTTCTTTTTCACAATTTCGTGCGCATGCCGCGCAGGAGATCGATTTTCTGAATGCCCATCATTCGCATTTGTGGCTGACGCGGCACGGGAAACCGGTGTGTTCCGTGATCTCGATGCGCAGCGAAAGCATATTGGCGAAAGTACACGGGCGCGACCTGAACGAGCTGGCAAAACGGTTTGAGGTGGATCAAGCGCGGATGCAGGGAGCAGCGGATTTGGTGAAGGAATATGGGTCGCGTGAGTTGATTGGGCAGGAGTGGAGTTATCCGGTTTTTGGGCGATGAATAGCGTATAGTTTGGTAGTCTGGATCGATCTAAGAATAGAACGACAAATACTCCACCGCTATGATTTCAAAACCATCCGAACAAAATAGCGATACATAACACTTTCCAGAATCAATAATCCCCTGATATTATAACGGTATTTTTATATCGAAAGTCATACCTTGGAAAAATACATTACTGTAATATTAGCGGTGTCAGGAGCCCTTATTTTCCTTTCAGGGTATTCCTATTTAAGCGGCTATTTCGGATATTTTGGCGTTTCTCTATCCGAACTTAACTTCGGAACAGAAGAAGTTTTATCCCACTCTTTTATTGTAGGTAAAACGGTGATCGAGCGAAATTTCCTATTTCTACTCTTGCCAATATTTACGTTAGTTTTAGTCAGCACAGCAAAGGGTCGTAATACAATTGCTTCCTCAAGCATCATATGGGTTGCTACTTTTACAATAATACTTTTCGCAACCATTGTTTTAGGCAGTGCCAACACAATTGGCCAAAAAAGAGCTCAAACTAACTACATAAAAACTCCCTTAACACGCTTAGATGGTGATTTACGGAAAAAAGTGTTAGAGACTTTTGAAAACGAAGACATTGAAGACATTTATTGGACTCTTCTCCACGCCAATGGATCAAAAATTTTTTTAATTGGTAAGTTTATTGGAGCACTAAACGAAGGAACTCAATACGCATGGATAATACGATACGATATGACCTCAAAAACAATGTTAACCAGCTCCCTCATAACATCCGACCATTGATTTTTATAATTCCGTTTCTCTTAATGTCTGATCTAGCTATGGCACAAGATAGCTCTAACAAAACAGCTAACGTCCAACACTACCAAGATATCTTTAGAGTGAAGCCTCTAATTGGATTCAAGTTAGGGCCTGTCGATCAAGAAAAAGACGGGAATAACTTCCAGGATTGTAATGGAGATAGATACAAGCTGGATCTCTCACGTCTTACTCAAGTAGGATTTACTTGTACCAACATCGTTCCTGCACTGCTGTTTAGTTTTGAGAATGCTTATTCCAATTCATCGGTCGGGGATGAGACTACTTTCGGTGTTACTGGAATTTATAGCAAAAACTTCGAAAATCAGCCTGAAATAGTTACAAATTATGAGAGAGCTGGTGAAGTAGCGGCCATTTATAAAAAACCTAACGGCGGGATTGGTGCAGTAATTCAATGGGCTAATCTTCCACCCAGTTCAATAGCTGGAGAGACCATTGCTTTTGAGGATTCCAGTGTTTCGTATCTTTCCATAGGGAATGGACTCAAATTTCAAAATAATTACTCTGAAACAGATTTCAGCTTGATCTTACAGGAGATGGAAAACCTAATTGTTGAATCCGCTAGTGAGCTGAATGGAGCACAAATAAAGGTGAGTGGTTGCAGTGCAAATGTTAAAGAGGGTCTGGAGTGGGATGGCCAATTAACAAGCCGTGGATCCAGTGTTGCTAGTTCTTTGTGCATTCAATTAGGAGGCCAGTAGACTGATTCCCGTCCTACGCAAAACAGACAGCCTTAGCTGTCCATCTTCAACGCTGAGATAAACGCTTCCTGCGGGATATTAACTGACCCAAACTGCCGCATCTTCTTCTTACCCGCCTTCTGCTTATCCAGCAGTTTGCGTTTGCGCGAGGCGTCGCCGCCGTAACACTTGGCCGTCACGTCCTTGCGCATGGCAGACAGCGTCTCGCGCGCGATGACTTTGCCGCCAATCGCCGCTTGGATCGGGATTTTGAACATGTGCCGTGGGATCAGCTCTTTCAGCTTTTCGACCATCGCCCGTCCGCGCGTGTCGGCCCGATCACGGTGCACCATCATGGAGAGCGCATCGACGGGTTCGTCGTTCACAAGCACTGACATTTTCACAAGGTTATCGGTTTGGTAACCGGTCATTTGGTAGTCAAAGGACGCATAGCCCTTCGTCACGGATTTAAGCCGGTCGTAGAAATCAAACACCACCTCGTTCAGGGGCAGGTCGTAGACCGTCATCGCCCGTGACCCTGCATAGGTCAGGTCGATCTGCACGCCGCGCCGTTCTTGGCACAGTTTCAGCACGTCGCCCAAGTATTCGTCAGGCACTAGGATTGTCGCCTTGATCCGCGGTTCCTCTATATGGTCGACCAGCGTTGGGTCCGGCATATCTGCGGGGTTGTGCAGTTCGATCATTGTGCCGTCGCGCATGTAGACGTGGTAAACCACGGAGGGCGCGGTGGTGATCAGGTTGATGTCATATTCGCGCTCGATCCGGTCGCGGATCACTTCGAGGTGCAGCAGCCCAAGGAAGCCGCAGCGGAAGCCAAAGCCGAGGGCCGCGGAGGTTTCCATTTCGAATGAGAAGGACGCGTCGTTGAGGGCCAGTTTGTCGATGGCGTCGCGCATGTCTTCGAACAGGGCGGTGTCGACGGGGAATAGGCCGCAGAAGACCACGGGTTGGGCGGGTTTAAAGCCCGGCAGTGGTTCGACGGTTTTGTTGTGATGCGTGATGGTGTCGCCGACCCGTGTGTCGCGCACCTGTTTGATGGATGCGGTCAGGAAGCCGATTTCGCCGGGGCCTAAGGAGTCGATCATCTCCATCTGCGGGCGGAAGACGCCGATTTGGTCAACGCCGTGCACAGTGTTGTTGGACAGGAATTTGATCTTGTCGCCCTTTTTCAGGCGACCATCGATGATGCGGACCAAGACGATGACGCCGAGGTAGCTGTCGTACCATGAATCCACGAGCATCGCTTTGAGGTCTGCGTCCTCAACGCCCTTGGGGGCGGGCAGATCGTGGACGATGGATTCAAGCGTTTCGTGGATGCCAGCGCCAGTTTTGGCTGAGGCTTGGATGGCGTTTTTCGCCTCGATCCCGATGACGTCTTCGATCTGTTCGGCAACGCGCGCGCAATCGGCGGCGGGCAGGTCGATTTTGTTCAGGATGGGAACGATTTCATGGTCGGCGTCTAGGGCGTGGTAGACGTTTGCGAGGGTTTGCGCCTCGACCCCTTGGGAGGCGTCGACGACAAGCAGGGAGCCCTCGACCGCGCGCATGGAGCGGGAGACCTCGTAGGCGAAATCGACGTGGCCGGGGGTGTCGATCAGATTGAGGACGTAATCTTCGCCGTTGTCGGCGGTGTAGTCGATCCGCACGGTGTTGGCTTTGATGGTGATGCCACGCTCGCGCTCAATATCCATGGTGTCAAGCATCTGGGCCTGCATGTCACGGTCTTTAACGGTACCGGTCTCTTGGATGAGCCGATCTGCGAGGGTCGATTTCCCATGGTCAATGTGCGCGACGATGGAGAAATTGCGGATATGTGAGAGTGGTGTCATGGTGTGGATATGTAGGGGTTTTGGGGGTTGGTCAATGGTGTGTCGTGTTAGGGCGGATCGGAATGTGTGGTAATGGTAACTGGGGTCGATTTTTTAGACCTTAATAGCCCCGAAATGTAGCTTGGCGGCTGGTTAGAAATTTGGCCAATCGGGAAGTTATAAGGTGAACTCCGGCTTTTGCTTTTTAAGAGGCACGTCCGGCAATGTAGATTTGGAACTAATTGGTTCCTTAATAGCGTTTTTTGATATTACAAGGACCGCAGCGATCACAATTCGCTCACGAAATTCACGGAATCGATCACACTCTATCGGGGCAACGTGACTTTTCAAGTTGGTTGCTCGAGCATAGAGTTAAAGGTCACATACCTGCTGAATATATTTTAGCCCTGACAAGGAAAGTTCACTATGACCCGCTCACTCTTGCGCAGCACAGTTCTGCCTTTGGCCGCCGCTGCCGTTTTGATCACTCCAATCGCCGCTGCCGCCGAAGATGGCTGGGACTACTACGGCCAGCTCAATTTTGGGTTATTTGATGTCGATGACGGCACCAACAGCGATACCTTCATCACCGACAACGATAACTCCAACAGCCGTATTGGCGCGATTTACCGTCGTAGTGTTGGCAATGGCAACGAGTTCCGTTTCCACTTTGAAACTGCCTTGGGCTTGCGCGGCTCCAGTGGCGTTAATGTAACCGACAATGGATTGGAAACAAACGGATCACGCCGCGATTTGCGCAAACTTGAGGTCATCTACCAAACGGCTGATTACGGTACATTCTCGTTCGGTCATGGCAGTACGGCAACCGATGGTGTTGCCGAAGTTGACTTTTCCGGCACAGGCGTGATCGCCTATTCCAGCCCTGGCGATTTGGGCGGCGGCAATGAATTTCAGCTTGCTGGTGCAGGCGGGGCATCTGGTGTGCGTGTCGGCAATGTCTTCAACAGCTTCGATGGTGGCCGTCGCTTACGGCTAAAATACGATTCCCCCACATGGAACGGTTTTGGTGTATCTGTCTCTGCCGGCGAAGAAGTGTTGGCACGTGGCAACGACAATTCATTCTACGATCTTGGCCTGCGCTATGACCGCGATTTGGGTGACATCAAACTGGCCACGCGGGTTGGGTATTCGGTTGTCGACGGTGGCGAACAAACAATTGCTGGATCTATCGCGGCCATTCACGAACCCACTGGTTTGAACGCAAGCTTTGCATTTGGGGAACAGCTAGAAATCGGGGATGCCAGTTCCTATTACATCAAGCTGGGCATCAAGCGCGATTGGCTGAGCGTTGGCTCAACTGCAATTTCTGTTGATTACGCAGATGGCAGTGATTTTGTCACCTTAGGTTCATCTTCTTCATCCTACGGCATCAGCGCGGTTCAGAAGATCGACGACAAGAACTTAGAAGTCTACGCCACCTACCGCACATTCGAATATGACGCCCCAGGCGTTGCAACAGATAACATTGATTTGGCTGCCATTGGCGTCCGGTTCAAGTTTTGATCTGCTCAACATAGGTTCCGTAGTCTTAACTTATTGAAAGAAGTCCCAAGCTCCGTCATACTCTGGCGGAGCTTGGTTGTTATTTGAAACGGCCGTAATGGACATCAAGACGGGGCAAATCCCGCGAGTCCGTAAAAGATGAGGCGATAGGCATGATCCGATTAATCACAGCACTGTCCGTTGTGGCCCTAGTGGGCGCATGTGGCGGGTCCCGTTATTCCAGCAACAACGCATCCGGCGCACGGTCGGTTTACAAATCAGCATCAGTTCAGTTTGCGAGCGGCCCAATTTCATCGGCCTGCCAAAGTGCGGGTCGCAAACAAGCTTCGCGCAGCCGATGTGGATGTGTCCAAGCCGTCGCCAATCGCAGCCTAAGTCGGTCCGAACAAATCCGCGGTGCGTCGTTCTTTAAGGACCCACAAAAGGCGCAGGACACCCGTCAGTCTGACAATGCGGCAAGCGAGCGGTTTTGGAAAAAGTGGAAAGCCTACGGCGACGATGCGGCCCGTGTCTGCAAATAGATTAAGCTGGTGATTGGGTCGGTTCGCCCCAATGCTCGTACAATCGCGCGATGATTTGATCCCGTGCCTGACGGTAACTGTCTAACTTGGCTTCGCGCGAGTCGCCCAATCCAGTTGGATCAAGGATCGGCCAGTATTCGACTTCAATATGGTAGAACCGCGTCAATTCTAGCGCCCGTCGTTGGCTGGCTGGGGACAAGGCCACCACCAGATCGAAAGAACTAAGGTCGTCGCCCCATTCCTCCATCTCGTCAAAGCTGCGCGAGCGGTGGCGGGACAGTTCAACGTTGAGTTCTTGGCAGACGGCGATTGAGAAGCCATCAATCTCAAGGTCGTTTTTTACCCCTACAGATTGGACGTAGGTGTCTGTGCCATAGAATTGTTTCATGATCCCTTCGGCCATCGGTGAGCGGACCGCGTTGTGATCGCAGCAAAACAGAACGGACTGTGGAAGCTGCTCGGTCATCTAGGCGCCGAAATGTAGGACGCAAATGAGCGTGAAAAGCCGACGCGCCGTATCTGTGTCGATCTCTGCCTTGCCCTCAAGCCGTTCTTGAAGCACCCGACTGCCTTCGTTGTGAATGCCGCGCCGTGCCATATCAATCGTTTCGATCTGGCTGGGCGGCAGCGTTTTCACCGCGTCAAAGTAGCTTTCGCAAATCTGGAAGTAGTCTTTGACCACTTGCCGGAATGGCCCCAGCGACAGGTGGAATTCCGCCGCCTTTTCCGCTTTTTCCGTGTTCACATCAAACACCAACCGCTTGTCCCGAATGGACAACCCTACGTGATATGGCCCCTCAGGGGTTTTTCGATCATCGCGCGTGGGCAAGACAAATGTATTGTCTTCCAGAAGGTCGAACATGGCGACTTTGCGCTCTTGCTCAATCTCCGGCGTGGGCGGAGGCAAGTTGGCGTCATCAAGGGCGATATGGCTGATACTTGGCATGGGATACAGTGTCCGTAAAACTACCTGACTTGCTTAGACCAGCGTTGGATTAAGGGCAATACGGCTTAATCGTTCAACTTGCGCAGACGTGCTGTGACGGAAAGCCCGTGTGCCTCAAGGCTTTCAGAAGCGGCAAGGGCTTCGGCCCCCGGACCAATCGCCCGCAGGCTTTCTGGCGTCATTTGCGTGAGGGTTGTCCGCTTCACAAATTCCATGACCGACAGGCCAGATGAGAACCGTGCAGACCGCGCTGTGGGCAAGACGTGGTTTGGTCCACCGATGTAGTCACCGATGGCTTCAGGCGTCCATTGACCCAGGAAGATTGCCCCCGCGTGCGTGATGTTTTTCGATAGGGCGACAGGGTCAGCGACGCACAGTTCGAGGTGTTCAGGTGCGATCCGGTCAGATAACGCTGCAGCGGTAGCCAGATCAGGCACGGTAATAATCGCCCCATTGTCGCGCCAGCTTGCGCCAGCAATTGCGCGGCGTTCGAGGGTTTCGAGGCGCTTGTTGACGGCATCAGCCACCGCTTGTCCAAAGGCAGCGTCCGTGGTGATCAAAAGCGATTGTGCGCTCTCGTCGTGTTCGGCTTGGGACAGCAGATCAAGCGCGATCCAATCGGGATCGTTTTCCCCGTCTGCGATCACTAGGATCTCGGAGGGGCCTGCGATCATGTCGATCCCGACCTTCCCAAAAACACGGCGCTTGGCGGCTGCGACAAACGCGTTGCCAGGGCCTGTGATTTTGTCGACGGCTGGGATTGTATCGGTGCCATAGGCGAGGGCCGCGATGGCTTGCGCCCCACCAATTCGGTAAATTTCATCGACGCCTGCAAGTTTAGCAGCCAGCAGAACAGCGGGGTTTAGGATGCCGTCAGGTGTTGGAACAGTGATAGCCAATCGCTTAACCCCAGCAACTTTGGCAGGGATCGCGTTCATAAGGACAGAGGATGGGTAACTGGCCAATCCGCCCGGCACATACAGACCCGCTGCGGACACAGGTGTCCAGCGCCAGCCTAAAGTCGCGCCGGCCTCATCCGTCCACTGCGCGTCTTCTGGCATTTGGCGGCTGTGGTAGGCAGTGATACGTTCGGCGGCGAGTTCTAGGGCGGCCCGTACATCAGGGGCGACCTGAGCGGCGGCCGCTTCGATCTCTTGCGGAGTAATCCGTAAGGTGTCTGCGGTCAGAGCTATCCGATCAAATTTCTCTGTCAGTTCTAGAACCGCTGCATCCCCACGTGCCCGCACATCCGCTATGATGCTTGCAACAATGACGTCCACGTCGGGACTGTCTTCACGTTTGGCAGACAGAAGCGTTGTGAATTTTTCTTCAAAGTCAGGCGTTGTGGCGTCGAGGAATTGGGGCATCGTAGTTCTCCGATTTCTAAAGATCATCTAGCGCGATGGGGGTTGGGCCTCAAGTGGGAGTGGATACATTAGAAAAGGAGCTGAATATCCGCATAGAGCCCAATTTGACCGCCTCTCTGCGGCGCACCTATGTTCGCTTCCAAATTGGCTTTAGCCCTGCGGTCAAAGCCTGACCAAGCTGCTTGCTATCTCTGCAGCAATTGCCTTTGCGTCAACGCCGTCGCGTTCTGCCGAAATCCGCAGTCCTAAAAGATCGGACTGGTACCTCCGCGCAAGCGCGCGCGGGTCATGTGCGCTATCAATATCACCTGCTGATTGTGCTTGTTGAAACAGCTCTGCAAAATGCTCTTCCATTCTTAAAAGATGCTGGTTTGCTTTGTGCGCCAATGGATGATTGTGAGCATGAAGTTCCAGAAGAGTCTTAGAGAGCATACAGGCTTTAGCGGGCGCATCTTCGTTCTCGATGGCCATCTCAGGGAATCGTTGAAGCGCATTGATCGGTCCATATGTTTTGACCAACGCCTTGAGCCGCTCCGTACCATCCTTTGCATATTCATTCATCGCAAGCTCAAACAAAGCCTCCTTCGAACCAAATGCTGCATAAAAACTGCCAGGTTTCATCCGTAAAACAGCTTCCAAGTCTTTCAAAGACGTTCCAGCCCATCCGCGTTGCCAAAACAAATCACGGGCGTGGCTGATCAATTCATTCCGGTCATAGTTCGGTTTGCGAGGCATGAGATCACCAATTGTTGAACGATCACTCAATTATATACTTGAGCGATCACTCAAGAAAGCCTAAATGACAACTATTGATAATTTACAAGGATGCCCTCAGATGAACTTCCCTTCCCATGACCTGTCCACTGCGCCGGAAGCTTCCAAGCCATTGTTAGAAAAATCACAAAAAGCCTTTGGACGTCTACCGGGCTTGCATAAAGTTCTGGCAGGAAGCCCACAGGCGTACGAAGGGTATCAGTTGCTTCACAAACTGTTCACTGAAACAGATTTTGATGCCGACGAGCTCACTGTTGTTTGGCAATCAATTAACGTTGAACATGCGTGTCATTATTGCGTACCGGCCCATACGGGCATCGCGAAAATGATGAAAGTATCCGATGAGATCACTGAAGCATTGCGCACCGAAACGCCCCTAGCGTCACCTAAACTTGAAGCGCTACGGACTTTCACTATTCAGATGGTGCGCGAACGCGGCAATGTATCTGAGGCCCAGATCAAAGCTTTCTTTGATGCAGGTTATAGTCATCGTGCTGTGCTAAATGTCATCTTAGGTCTCGCCCAGAAAACCATGTCAAATTACGTCAATCACGTGGCGGAAACACCCGTTGACGAAGCGTTCCAGCCACTGGCATGGCAACGTGGCAGCACGCCACTCAAGGTCTGATAATGAATCGGGCGCACTTTGGTATGATTGCCAAGTGCGCCTTTGCACGTTGCACGTTGCACGTTGCACGTTGCACGTTGCAAAGAATTGAGCCGGTCCTTGCAGACAAGATAGCTAAAGTCGGCTTTATCCACCTAACGATCATCAGATGTATTGAAAATACAACTGGCTGTTTTCAATAACTATCCCAGTTTACTCTGGATGCTTTGGCGCCAATTTCGACGGCGCTTTATAAGGTCGCGTCACGTCCTTGAGCGTCGCCTCAATCGCCTCAACCTTCAAACGGATCGCGCCGTCACCGGCCAGTGTGAACACAATGTCACCCGCCCCGTCTTCCCCTGCTTCAAATGTCGCGGAAAGGATCGAAAGGATCATATCGGTTTCAGCGCGGTCTACACCTTGGCTGGCGACGGACAACACGTTGTCGATCACCAGTAAGGATTGCACACGTTCGGGCGTGGTTTGTACCCGCGCCCCTTCTTCCCAGCGGAAGCGGTTGAGCAGCAGGCCAAAGCGGTGTTGCTTGGCCTGCCATTTCATTTCAGTGATCGGAAAGATCGCGTCTTGGATCAGGGCAGACAGAACTTGCAGTTCTTCGCCGTCTTGCGCACCTAGATTAAGTGGCGCATCGCGCCCGTCTTCAAAACGTGCGTCGGTCATTCGCCAGATATCCGTTCGATTTGGGCACCAACACCACGCAGTTTTCCAACGACGTGTTCGTATCCACGATCAAGGTGGTAAACACGGCTGACCTTGGTTTCGCCTTCCGCCGCAAGACCCGCAAGGATCAAGGAGATAGAGGCCCGTAGGTCCGTCGCCATAACGGGCGCACCTTTGAGTTTTTTCACACCGGTCACGGTAGCTGTGCCACCTGCAACGTCGATGTTGGCCCCCATGCGCACCAATTCAGGCGCGTGCATAAAGCGGTTTTCGAAAATCTTTTCTTCCAACACAGACGTGCCATTTGCCGTACACAGCAAGGCCATCATTTGCGCCTGAAGGTCGGTTGGGAAGCCTGGGAACGGTTCGGTTGTGACGTTGATCGCTTTGATTTCGTCCGTGCGACGGCGCACTTTAAGACCGCGTTCGGTTTCGGTCACTTCTATCCCAGCCTCGTCCAGCTTTTCACAAAACGCGCCGACCAAGTCCATACGTCCGCCAAGGCATTCAACCTCGCCACCGCAGAACGCAGGGGCCAACATGTAAGTGCCCAGTTCAATCCGGTCCGTGACAACGGGATGCGTGGCACCGCCCAAACGATCAACGCCTTGGATTGTGATGCTGGACGTGCCGTCCCCTTCAATCTGTGCGCCCATTTTGCGCAGGCAATCAGCCAGATCGACGATTTCAGGTTCACGCGCGGCGTTGTTGATAACGGTTGTGCCTTTGGCCAAAGTCGCGGCCATCATAATATTTTCCGTGGCCCCAACTGAGGCAAATGGGAAGTCGATGACTGCACCCTTAAGGCGTCCGCCTTGGGCCTTGGCGTGCAGGTATCCATCACGCAATTCAATGTCTGCACCCATAAGAGTCAGGCCATCGGTGTGAATATCCATCGGGCGCGCGCCGATCGCGCAACCACCCGGCAAAGACACCACTGCCACGCCTTCACGCGCCAGCAAGGGCCCGAGCACCAAATTGGAAGCCCGCATTTTGCGCACGATGTCGTATTCGGCGCGGGTGTTAATTTCGCTATGGCACGACATGGCCAAGGTTTTACCGTCTTGCAGCGTGGCGACTTCGGCCCCTAAGGACCGCAAAAGTTCGGTCATGGTTTTGATGTCAGACAGGCGTGGGGCATTGGTCAGCGTCAGCGGCTCTTCGCTAAGCAGCGTCGCTGGCATCAATGTGAGGCATGCGTTCTTTGCACCCGCGATTGGAATTTGCCCTTTAAGCGGCCCGCCGCCTTGTACCAAAATTGAATCCATTAACTTTCGTCCTTCGCCTGTTTGTTGTCGACACCATCATCCGAGGCAGCGCTTCTGGCCCTTGTTTGGGTCTTGCGCCGTCCTAAATTCGCTTTCAACGCGGCCTTCAGCCGTAAATCACGGGCGGTGGGCGTTTTGGGCGCGGATTTTGATGTATCAGTGTCTGCCATGCGGCCTGTCTAGCGCAGCGTTTCGATATGGTCCAGAATAGGCTTGCGCGTTTATGCAATTGGGTCTAATCACGCGACGATTAAGGCTGTGGTAGCTCAGTGGTAGAGCGCGTCATTGGTAATGACGAGGTCGGGAGTTCGATCCTCCCTCACAGCACCAGAATTTTCCCTTTTAATTCAAAAAGATGTGCTTTATCAGGAGATTGAAGCCCCCTCGGTAGTATACAGAGGTGGTAAACATGGCCCTTCCTATGACCAGACCAAGCAAACGCAAAAATGGTATGTATTACCTTACCAAACGGGTCCCTGCTGACCTAATAGCGAAAGTAGGCTTGGATGTGATCAATCGATCACTTCACACCAAAGACCCCGCCATCGCCAAAGTTCGCATCAACAAGGAATTACAAAGCCTTGAAACCGAATGGGCATATTTGCGTTCTGAGTTAGTTACCCTGACCCACAAGGAAGTCGTTGCCCTAACAAGGCAGCGTTATGATTTCTTTACAGATCAGTTCGGAGATAATCCGCCCAACCCAGCATCCGCACAGAACGAACTAGAGATGCGGACTGGCGTTGAAAACAGCGTTGAGCGCCTCAAAGTCTGGTATGAACGCGCCGCCATCCAGCTATTAAAAGCTCACGGGGTCAACGTTTGCCAACCCACACGCGAGATGCTTTGGCGAGAAATTCACCGGACTGATATTCAGTCATTAAAGAACATCATACGTAATGCTGAGGGCGACTATACACCCGACCCTTTAACAAATCGGTTCCCCGAATGGTCCCCACCTAAGTCATCTACCGAGAGCGGCATACGGTCTGAGACTTCTTTTGATGAATTATTCAGTCTCTGGGAAAGGGAACATAGGGCCGCGAACAAGGCTGAGGGTACAATAAAAGACTATCGGCAAAAATGGACTAACCTCTCTGAGTTTATAAGTATCAAGGACGCTGCGAAGGTCACCAAAAAGCAGATCATTGCTTGGTCTGATAAACTGAGGTTTGTTGACCACCTTTCAGCGAAGACCGTCCGCGACAAGTATCTGACCTCTGCCAAAGCCATCTTTCAGGTCGCCTCCGACAGGCAGGTAATCCCTGCAAACCCAGCACGTGGGTATTCAATCAAGGTTCAAGATAGAAACCTTACCCGTCCAAAAGGGTTCACCGATGAAGAGGCATTGAAAATTCTAACTTCGTCACTTGGAAGCCCTGATGATCTTGGCGGAATGAATAACAGCAATAAGACTGCTATAAGGTGGGTTCCTTGGATATGCGCGTACACGGGTGCGCGGGTTGGTGAGATTGCGCAATTGAGGAAAGAAGACCTCATAAAGGAATACGATATACCATCGCTGCGTATCACTCCCGAAGCAGGTACAGTCAAAACGAGGGAGTACCGCAATGTTCCAATCCACCCGCACTTAGTTGAATTGGGCCTTCTGGAATTTATCGTCAATGCACCAGATGGGCCGCTGTTTTTCGTGCTCAAGAACGCGAAAGACGACCCACGCAAGCGATCCGAGAGTGTAGCTAAGAAAGTTGGTCAATGGGTTCGCAATGTTGTCGGAGTGGAGGACGCGCGGGTTGCGCCAAACCACGGATGGAGACACCGTTTTAAAACGATAGCAGATGATGTCGATATTCCACCAAAATACAGTGATGCCATCCAAGGCCATAGGGACGGCAAGGCTAGCTCTGGTTATGGAGAAAGAACCGCAAAGGCGCTCTACCGAGAAATCCAGAAAATGCCGCGCTATGATGTTCGAGAAACGCAAACAGGGGATGAGGACAGCACCTAAGCACTGTCCCCACAATTCTCTTATTTCAAATATTCGAAAAACACTTTGTACTTCCCAATCCGGATGACACGACTTTCATAAGTTTGGGTTTCGCACCAATCAGTGAAATAGAAAGGTTCCCCTTCCAATCGTGGGTCAAGCTGTACGTCAAAGATGTCGGGGATCAGGTTTAGGAATTTACGCATAAGATATCCTCTCAGGTTAAAGCGTTTGAGAGAGGGAGCATTTATTCCACTTGTGAGATCATCCCACGAGCGAAAAGAATAGCTCCCTCAAATACTTAGCAGGTAACTGAAGAGAAGGTCAACTAGTGCCAGTTTGGCCTCCTGCCTATGCGAAACGCACCCCCCATGTAAGGTATAGGCTTAGAAGTCATCCTCAGGTGGTATCGAGTTATGACCGAATTTGGGTGATGGCGTGATTTGAAAGGCGGCGTATTGTGGCAGGTGTCAAAGCCGGCCAGAACCTCACAAGGAGCAATACGCCTATGAAGAATGATACACAGATCCTGCC
>JBLHPE010000002.1:0-88206 GCA_047624005.1 Ascidiaceihabitans sp. | reverse complement strand
TGCCGATCCCAGCACAAATTGACCGGTTCATCTCGGTTCCCAGTGAAAAAGGTCACAGATTTTTACCGCTCGAAGCCTTGCTGGTTCTCAATATTTCCGGCCTCTTTCCGGGATACGAATTAAAGGGCCATTTCGAATTCCGAGTCCTGCGAGACAGCGATCTTGAGGTCGAAGAAGAAGCCGAAGATTTGGTGCGCGAATTTGAAGTTGCTTTAAAACGACGCAAACGCGGTGAAGTGGTGCGTATAAGCATATCAACAGGCGCCCCTGAAAAATTGAAATCCGTTGTGATGGCTGAACTTGGTGTCGGCGATGATGAGATGATCGAGATTGATGGCATGATCGGCATCGACGATCTAAGCGAGTTGGTGCTGGAAGAAAGACCCGATCTTTTATGGCCCACGTTCATACCGCGGGTTCCCGAACGGGTCACCGACTTTGAAGGGGATATGTTCGCAGCCATTCGCCAAAAAGACATGTTGCTCCATCACCCTTACGAAACCTTCGACATGGTTGTGCGCTTCTTGCAGCAAGCCGCCCGCGACCCCCATGTCGTCGCAATCAAGCAGACGCTTTACCGCACCTCCAAGCGATCCCCCATTGTCGAGGCACTGTGCGAAGCCGCCGAAGACGGCAAATCCGTCACCGCGTTGGTGGAGCTAAAGGCCCGCTTTGACGAAGCTGCCAATATTCGCCAATCCCGCCGTCTTGAGCGCGCTGGTGCACATGTCGTTTACGGATTTATTGACCTTAAAACGCATGCCAAAATCAGTACAGTTGTGCGCCGCGAAGGCAGCGAATTGGTCACCTACACACACTACGGTACGGGCAACTATCACCCGATCACCGCGCGGATTTATACCGATTTGTCGTTTTTCACTTGTGATCCCAAACTAGGGCGCGATGCGACCAAAGTTTTCAACTACCTATCGGGTTACGCACCGCCCGAGAACCTAAGCAATCTTGCCATCTCTCCCGCAAATCTAAAGACACGACTGCTTGAGATGATCGCGGCAGAAGCCGAACATGCCCGCGCAGGTCGCCCTGCCGAGATTTGGGCCAAGATGAACAGCTTGGTCGAAAAGGAAATTATCGATGCGCTTTATGCGGCCTCCCAAGATGGTGTGAAAATCAGCCTCGTGGTGCGCGGCATTTGTGGACTGCGTCCGGGTATTGCCGGTCTGTCCGAAAACATCCGTGTGAAATCTATTGTTGGCCGGTTTTTGGAGCATTCGCGCATTGTTTGCTTTGGCAACGGCTTTGGCCTACCCCACAAAAAGGCGCGGGTGTTCATGTCTTCTGCCGACTGGATGAGCCGCAATTTAAACCGACGTGTCGAAACACTGGTCGAGATCAAAAACCCAACGGTTAAGGCGCAAATTGTATCGCAGATTATGGCGGCTAATTTGGCAGACGTTGCCCAAAGTTGGGTCATGGCACCTGATGGCAGTTTTACCCGTCCCCCCGTCGAAGAGGGCACATTCGAATTCAATTGCCACCGCTTCTTTATGGAAAATCCATCCCTGTCCGGCCGCGGGTCTGCCGGTGCATCGGATGTTCCCAAGTTGACCCATACAAAAGAATAGAACCCGCAACACGCACACCTTAAGGACGTGTTGACCCGGCCTAACCCTTCAGGGCAAAGTGCCACCAAATATCCGACACAATGGAACCACCAGACGTGCAAACCGAACACTCTGAAAACGATACAGGCTCCTTTGGCCTTTCTCTTTTTGACGATCCAAGTACCCGCGCGTTGTCGCGTGTCGGTGTAGTCGATGTTGGATCAAACTCTGTCCGGATGGTGGTTTTTGACGGGGCCGCCCGAAGCCCCGCCTATTTCTACAACGAAAAAATTATGTGCGCGTTGGGCACCGGTGTCTCAGAAACGGGCCACCTTAGCCCCTCAGGACGCAAACGTGCCTTGGCCGCGATGATCCGGTTCAAGCATCTTGCAGACGGGATGGGACTATCCGAACTCACCGTTGTCGCGACCGCAGCCGTGCGTGACGCGAATGATGGCCCTGCTTTTTGCGCAGATGTTTTGCGCGATACAGGTCTGAAAATCTGGGTCATCGATGGCAAAGAGGAAGCGCGGCTTTCGGCCCAAGGTGTTTTGCTGGGTTGGCCTGGTGCATACGGCTTGATCTGCGACATCGGCGGTTCGTCTATGGAGCTGGCTGAAATTTCTGAAGGTCGTGTCGGAAAACGGGTCACTTCAAATCTTGGGCCGCTCAAATTGCAAAGCATAAAGGGTGGCTACAAAGGACGCAAAGCCCACATTAAGGCAACCATCGCTAATTTGGTTGAACAGATGGGGGCGCAGCGGGACCGCTTGTTTCTGGTCGGTGGCAGTTGGCGGGCCATAGCGCGTATCGACATGCACCGTCGCGGATATCCACTGCATGTTCTGCATGAATACCGCATGACACCCGCGCATGTTTCCCGCACAGCGAAGTATATCGAAGAGGCCAACATCGACGAATTGCGCAGCGCTTGTGGTATTTCATCCGCCCGTATGGCGCTGGTCCCTTTGGCAGCAATGGTTCTTAAGCAACTGGTCAAGGCGTTCAAACCCAAAGACATCGCCATCAGCAGCTATGGCATCCGCGAAGGGTTGCTGTACGAACAGATGCCCCAACGGTTGCGTGATCGTGACCCCCTTATCGAAGCCTCGCGGTTTGCCGAGGCCAAAGATGCACGGATGCCTGGATTTGGAAAATCGCTTTACGAATTCGTCCTGCCCCTTTTCAAATCCGCACCGGATGCCCGCAAACGACTGATCAAAGCGGCGTGTCTGTTGCACGATGTCAGCTGGCGTGCCCACCCTGATTATCGCGCTGAAGTTTGCTTTGACAACGCCACCCGCGCCAATCTTGGCGGGTTAAACCACTCTGAACGAATTTTTCTTGGGTTGGCCTTGTTGCACAGATATTCCAATTCCCGCGAAGGCACGCGGTTCGCAGAACTCTACACTCTTGCTGATGACAAGACCCAGCTTGAGGCCGAAGTTTTAGGCAAGGCCATGCGATTTGGCGCGATGCTGTGGATGGAAAAAGGCGCTGATCGCGCCACGTTCAAGTGGTTTCCCAAAAAGCAGTTGCTTGAACTGCGCCTGACACCTGATGCCCTCCCACTTTATGGCGAGGTCGCAGAGGTTCGATTGCAATCCCTTGCCAATTCGCTGAATGCCGAATTAAGCGTTAAAATACGCAAGGATTGACGCAGTAGCGTTACTGTCAGATTTCGACGTCCAAGGTCACTGGGAAATGGTCTGACGCAGTCACCAAGGCATCGCGCAAATCTGGTGTATCCCAGCATATTGGGTCGTCCAAAGGATGCCAAATACGCCACTCGGCATTCCGTTTTTGAATATGCGGCGACACCATAATATAATCCAACAATGCCTGCAAAAACCGCTTTTGAGGGCGAATGTAAAACCGTGAAGTCGTTGGTGTAGCACTTAATTTACGGGACAATGCCATACGGGCGTGCGGCTCAAACATCTGCGGCATCCCCTCGCCACCCAATAATATCTCAACCGAGGACCGGCCAAAAAGATCTTCGTATTCATCCAAACCTGGACCATCATTCATATCGCCCACAACAATCAACGGCGTCGCCTGGTCTAAGTGGTCCGTGATCCGTTGGCGCAACCAAATCGCTTGCGCCAATTGTTTGCGGCGGTTTGCGATGGAATACCGCATGACCTCATCACGGTTTTGGGCGCCGTGCGGGGCCTTAGATTTCAGATGCGCCCCGATCATATGAAAATCAAAGCCAGCTTTTGTTTTGATCGAAAGTTCTAATGGGGGCTTAGAAAAGCTGACCAAGTCCTCGACCTCATCAACGTCTAAATCAATGCGGAATGCGCCGTCAAAACGTGGGGCATTTCGGCCGCCTGTTTCTCCCAAATCGTCTCCGCGCGGATCATGCTGGACCGTCATCGCATCGGGGTCATACAACATCGCAATTTCTTGCTGTGTATCATTGCCAAAGCCAATAATCGCTTTGCGCGCCCGCAAACCAAAATGCGCTGCAAAATTCTCAAGCGCCAAAACAGCATCGCGGTGCTTGCCGTGATCTGGTGCCTCGATGATCATCACAGCATCTGCATCCATCGCCTTGAACACAATACCTAATGCTTCGGTTTGTTTGGCCCGTGTCACATCATAGCGTGACGACCAACCACCGTCATTTAGCAACGCACCGTTGTTATCAAACAGTCGATCCATCCACTCGATGTTATATGTTGCAATCCGCATTAAGCATGCTCTTTTCGGATATCATCCCACGCGCGATTGATGTCGATCATACGTTTTTCAGCCAACAAAACTGCCTCCTCGGGAATACCACGCGCCATCATTGCATCGGGGTGATTGTCACGCACCAATTGGTGCCATGCCTTGCGCATTTGATCAAACGCCATGTCGGGGGTCACACCCAAGATCGTATACGGATCTGGAATCGCATCTGGCACAAAACGTGCGCGCAAACCTTTGAACTCATGCTCTTTAACTTCAAAAATCTCAGCCACACGTTCCAAAAACGCATCTTCATTTGGATGATAAAATCCGTCAGCCATCGCAATATGAAACAGACCTTCCATCAAGTCCTTTAACGTACAAGGGTCTTCATGAAACATCTCATGGATACGGGTCGCATATGTCTCAAAACCTGCAACATCGGTGCGGGCCAGATTAAAAACACGCGCCGCCCCAGCTTCATCTTCGGCCGCAATTTGGAAAACTTCGCGAAAGGCGGTGACTTCGTCGCGGGTCACCTGCCCATCCGCTTTGGCCATTTTGGCACCCAGTGCAATCACCGCAATCGCAAACGCAACAGAGCGTTCGGGCGGGCTGCGCAGCTTGTCAAAAACAGCTGACAGCCCCTCTCCAGCGGCAAGGGCAGAAAGTGCTTCAGCAATGCGGGACCAAATAGACATATCAGCACCCTACCCCTTGCGTTCCAGAGTGTCAGCGGGCGTTTCCACAATTTTCTGCATTAATATCAGATCATGCCAAACGCCATTCTTCTGACCAACTTGAGGCATCAGCGCCACCTGTTCAAATCCTAGCTTTTGATGAAAACCAACGGCGGCCAAGTTGGTGCCACTGATCGCACCCACCATCACATGATGACCCAACTCCGTGGCATTTTTGGTCAAGACGCCCATCAATGAACGCCCCAATCCTTCGCCTTTCGCGTTAGGCATCAGATAAACGGAATGCTCCACCGTTTGCGCATAACCGGGGCCACCACGAAACGGGCCTAGCAACGCAAAACCAGCAAAAGCACCCTTGCGTTCGGCAACAAGGAAAGACCGCACAGGGTCCGCGATCATCGCCTCAACGTCAGCGCGCACCTTAAAGCCGGTCGTGAATGTCACATCTGTCTCGGCGATCATTGTGTTCCACAGCGCTGTGACCTCCGTCGCATCAAGTTTGAGCGCGGGTCGGATCACAACTGACGCACCCCATGCGGCGTCTCAAATTCGGCCATCAATGCCGCCGCACCCGTTTCAAATACAACGCGATCATCCTTCAAAGCGCGGTGAACAGATGCCTGCAAATCTTTTGCTTGCGGATGGGCCACAACAAGACGCCGCAAACGACAGCCCGACAATGTCAAAACATCCGAAGGGTGCGTCGGCGTTTGCCACTCAATCAACGCAGGACACATATTGTCGAACGGCAACTTACCACTGGGCGGCACAACCATCTGCCAGCGTAAATCACCGCGGCTAAGTTGAACTGGATCGCCAATCCCTTCCGGCAATACGGCGATATCTTGATCCAACATCGCACTGCGACAAATCCAATTTGTCAGATGCGCATCGCCAGAGAAATTGTCCAAATCAAACCATCTAGGGCGATCCGGATTTGGGGCCGTCGGGTTTATTGCAATTGCCTCTAGGTACAAACCATCGGCCAGCCCAATCAGCTTATTATGGGTATGGAATACAGCATGTTCACCGCCGCCCTGCATGGAAACACCCAGCGCCTCTTCGACATAGCTTTGTGCGGCCTCCAATGTGGAACCTGATACAGCCAAATGATCCAACAACATCTTACTTTCCTTATTTCATCATTTGTTCAAAGATATTCTAACCCCAAAGCCACCTTTAAGAATAGACATGTGCGAAGGTCAGGTGGTCAACATTTAGTAGCGCAACGTGCTTTCAAAAAGGCAGAAGGCGCAAACAATTAAGGTATATTCTTCGCAACGACTGTCAAAACTGGTGACGGATGTTCTAGCACTTTGGAAGTTTTGTATTTTCATACAGTATTTCAGGACCTAAAACCCTTTTTGGCCACGCTGAAAGCACAAGACCTGAGCCGGAGACCTAACTGCTAACAACTAACTGCGGCCTATATCCCAACTTAGAATTCGCAGTCAGCTCATCGTAGGAATTACTTTTAAAATTTGGTAGCACGTCAAAATACTAACGATGGAATTCTATTAGCCCCGCCTTTCACGGTTTTGATCGAAGCAGTCAGATACCCTACCAGATTGCATTTGGTTTTTGTGTCCATTCCATGATCGAGATGCTGAATTACGTCCAGGTCGCGGCTTTTAGCCAATAGAACGATACCAGTGGCCCCAATTGGTAACACGAGCGCTAGCGCAGCTTTGTTTTATCCCAAGTCCGCGCCTGACAGTTCAGTGGTGCATCACTCCATTATGTATTTTTCCGTCACGCAACTAGTCCATCTTAGAATTTAACGATTGCAGGGCCGCCACAAACATTGGGCGGCCCTTTTTGATCTAACCACGTGTACTGCGGATGATTTCCAAGATGTCTTGGGCTGCTTTAGGAATGTTTGTCCCTGGGCCAAAGATCGCCTTTACCCCATTATCATACAGAAACTGATAGTCTTGCTGCGGAATAACACCGCCGCAGATTACAATAATGTCCTCAGCGCCTGCGTCCTTCAACGCCTGCACCAATTGCGGTGCCAGCGTCTTATGACCCGCTGCTTGCGAACTGATACCGATCACATGCACATCATTGTCCACAGCATCTTGCGCCGCTTCGGCTGGGGTCTGGAACAACGGTCCAACATCCACATCAAATCCGATATCGGCAAAGGCAGTCGCGATCACCTTGGCTCCACGATCGTGCCCGTCTTGACCCATTTTCACGACCAACATGCGTGGCCGCCGTCCCTCGACTTCGGCAAAATCTTCCACCGATTTTTGGATCGCTGCAAAACCTTCGTCACCCGCATAGGCCGCGCCGTACACGCCTGACAACATTTTCACCTCGGCACGGTGACGTCCGAACACTGTTTCCATTGCCATGCTGATTTCACCGACTGTGGCGCGGGCGCGGGCAGCCACAACAGCCGCTTCCAATAGATTGCCACCCTCACTTGCGCGTCGGGTCAATTCGACCAGCGACGCATCACAAGCTGCTGTATTACGACAGGCGCGAATGCTCTCTAGGCGCACGATCTGGCTGGTGCGCACAGCGTCATTGTCGATGTCCAGAATGTCGATGGGGTCTTCTTTGTCCAACCGATATTTGTTCACGCCAACAATCACTTCAGTGCCACGATCGATATTGGCCTGACGGGTCGCCGCCGCTTCTTCAATCCGCAACTTTGGCATGCCAGAAGCAACTGCCTTCGTCATACCACCCAGTTCTTCAACTTCTTCGATCAACTTCCACGCTTCTGTCGCCAGATCATGGGTCAGTTTTTCAACGTAATATGACCCCGCCAATGGATCGACCACATTGGTCACGCCAGTTTCTTCTTGCAAGATTAGCTGCGTATTGCGGGCGATCCGTGCCGAGAAATCAGTCGGCAAAGCGATCGCCTCGTCCAATGCATTGGTGTGCAAGGATTGTGTGCCACCAAGGGCCGCGGCCATCGCCTCATACGCCGTGCGAACAACGTTGTTGTAGGGGTCTTGTTCCTGCAACGACACGCCAGACGTTTGGCAGTGCGTGCGCAACATCGACGACTTCGGGTTCTTGGGTTCAAACTCCGACATAATGCGATGCCATAGCAAACGAGCGGCACGCAGTTTTGACGCCTCCATGAAAAAGTTCATGCCAATCGCAAAGAAAAAGCTAAGACGCGGCGCGAATTTATCGACGTCCATGCCCGCAGCAATCGCAGTGCGCACATATTCGCGCCCATCAGCCAAGGTGAATGCAAGTTCCTGAACCAAATTCGCACCGGCTTCCTGCATATGGTAGCCAGAGATCGAGATCGAGTTGAATTTCGGCATCTCATTTGCCGTGAATTCAATGATATCCGAAACGATCCGCATCGATGGTTCTGGCGGATAAATGTAGGTGTTGCGGACCATAAACTCCTTCAGAACGTCATTCTGAATGGTGCCAGCAAGTACTGATTTATCGTGTCCTTGTTCCTCACCCGCGACAATGAAGCTTGCCAAGATCGGGATCACAGCCCCGTTCATGGTCATAGACACCGACACTTTATCCAATGGAATACCATCAAACAGAATCTTCATATCTTCGACACTGTCGATCGCAACACCAGCCTTGCCAACATCGCCGACAACCCGTTCGTGGTCACTGTCATATCCACGGTGTGTCGCCAAATCGAAAGCAACGGAAACGCCTTGCTGACCAGCGGCCAAAGCGCGGCGGTAAAAGGCATTAGATTCTTCGGCAGTAGAAAAGCCCGCATATTGGCGAATGGTCCACGGACGACCCGCATACATCGTTGCCTTTACGCCGCGCGTAAACGGGGCGGCACCGGGGATCGTGCCAAGGTGGTCAACACCTTCCAAATCTTCCTCGGTATAGATCGGTTGGACATCGATCCCTTCGAGAGTCTTCCATGTCAAATCATCTACAGGTCGGCCACGCAGTTCGCTTTCAGCGATGCCCTGCCACGTATCTTTCTTGCTTGTCATGTCCTAGTCCTTTGGTCAGTGGACCAAACGGCGGGATATTTCCCGTTCGCGTGTGATCCCAATCTTCTGTCATCGTATTCTCTGTGAGTGTTGCCAAACCGTCTGCGCCTGAAATCAACCAGTGCATGTCGTCAGCATATGCTTCGCGCAAAGATGCTGTTTGTGCTTCGTTAAAGGGCATCCAACGTACAACGCCCAAATCTGCGCCTAAAACCTGAAGGCCCAAAATTTCACCACGTTCCGCCAAAATTTGGCGCAGCGCGCTTACATCAGGGGCACGGTTCAGCCACTGCGCATCGGCATTACGAGGGGCAACTTCGTCAATGCAAGTGGCCAGCAGCGCATCTGGGCGACCTAGGTACCGCTCGAATGGAAGGATGCGTATCTCGGTTTCAGGCAACGCACAGGCCAAATCAGTGATCACATCACGCCAAGTTCGACGGGACACCGACAAGTTTTCAAATCCCTCTGGCGGCAACATCCTATGTCCACGTGCAACACCATACGCCATCGCTGAGGACCAAAACAAATCCTGCGCCCGAATGTTCAGAACCACACGGCTGAGACGCCCATCAAACGCACGCGCATATCGCGCCATACGCTCACCAATCGCGGGGTAAAGCGCACGTTTGCGTAAATTATCGCAGACCGATCCGATCATATTTTCGTCGCTGACAACCAGTTTACGAACCCCATTTCGGGCCGAACGGGTCATCTGAATTTGCACCCGACCCTCTGCACGGGTCTGCGCGTTGCGCCCAATATTCAAACGCGATGCGGGCATCAATCCGGCAAACAATCCCCGCCGTGTGCGTTGCGGTCCCCAATATCCAATACCGCGCCCTGTCAGCTCAGAACTGGTGCGGCGCATATAGCTTTGAAAAGTCGTGCTACCGGTCCGATGTGCCCCAAGATGTAGAATAACGTCCATGTTACGACCTGCTCTTTGTCCGATGGCCGCCCCGTTCGGCCATGATGCGGGGATCACCCTCATCATGACATTTCACCTATTGCTATCACTTTAACGCAACAATTGCTGTTTTGCCGCCTCGCAATCGCAACCAAACCCACTATGTTGAGTGTAACAGGAGCACCCATGAAACGTATATTACCCGTTGTAATCGCAGCACTATTCGCCAGCCCTACTATGGCAGATGATACACTTGAAACGACCCCGGACACGGTGTTTTTGCAAGCTGTTGAAGCTGATTTAGGCCAATTTGTATGGAAAAAGCGGCCTGTTGTCGTCTTTGCCGACAGTGATGCAGACCCCCGATACGTAGAACAAATCGAACTACTGATGGCCGAACTGCCCGAATTGGAAGAACGTGACGTGGTGGTTTTGACAGACACAGACCCCAGCGCAAAGTCAGCGCTGCGCCTGAAATTGCGCCCACGCGGGTTTATGTTGGTCATCATGGGGTTGGACGGTGGTGTAAAACTGCGCAAACCGTTCCCTTGGGATGTGCGCGAAATCAGCCGCAGCATCGACAAGATGCCATTGCGCAAACGCGAAATACGCGAGAAAAAGCGTAGCTTCAATATCAACTGACCGCCTTCACTCTCCCACGGTATGGCGTTCGCGCCTGCCATCGCCTTATTCGAATTCCATAATGATCTCGTCCACCGCAAGGCTATCGCCTGCGCTGGCATTGATCTTGGACACGATACCCTTTTTCTCAGCCTTCAGGATGTTCTCCATCTTCATTGCCTCGATGGTGCACAGGGCTTGGCCTTCTTCGACCTCTTCACCTTCCTCAACATTCAACTTCACCACCAGACCCGGCATTGGGCACAACAGCAGCTTAGATGTGTCTGGAGCCACTTTTTCGGGCATCAAAAGCGCCAATTCGGCCTGGCGTGGCGTGCGTACATGTACTTTCATGTCAGCCCCACGTGTACGGATGCGGAAACCACCACTAATTTTACCTACTTTCAGGATTAGCGGTGCCCCATCAACTGTCATTTCCGCCAGTTGATCCCCCGGCGTCCAATCGCCTGTCACGCGCAAGCACTGGCCATCATCAAAGGTGACGTTTGATCCATCACGATCTGCGTCGATAACCATGTTCAATGACGTGTCTTGCAACGCCACATTCCAATCGGTGCCAACCTTGCGTTCGTGGTTGTCCATGCGTCCTGATACACGAGCACGGCGGATTTCAGACACGCGATTCATTGCAGCCGTTGCCGCCGCAATCCGGCGCAAATCGGCGTCCGGCAAGGTTACACCTTGGAACCCATCAGGATATTGCTCTTCGATAAAGGCTGTTGTCATTTCGCCCGCCATAAAGATCGGGTGATCCATCACGGCAGACAGGAATGGCAGGTTGTGACCAATGCCTTCCACTTCAAAGCTGTCCAAAGCCACGCGCATCGCCTCGATAGCTTCATCACGGGTTGGGGCCCATGTGCAAAGTTTGGCAATCATGGGATCGTAATACATGCTGATCTCGCCGCCCTCGTACACGCCAGTGTCATTGCGGATCGCAACGGGACCAGCAGCTGCATCGCCCTGCCATTTATCATTGTCGAGCATTGGACCAGCCGCTTGTTCCGCAGGCGGACGGTAGCGCGTCAAACGGCCAATAGACGGAAGGAAACCGCGGTACGGATCTTCAGCATACAAACGGTTTTCAATCGCCCAACCTGTCAAAGTCACATCGTCTTGGGTGATGCTTAGCGGCTCACCGTTGGCGACACGGATCATCTGTTCGACCAGATCAACGCCCGTAATCAGCTCGGTCACTGGATGTTCAACCTGCAAACGGGTGTTCATCTCTAGGAAGAAGAAGTTCTTATTGCCATCGACGATAAACTCAACCGTGCCTGCGCTTGCGTAATCAACGGCCAGCGCCAAAGCGACCGCCTGTTCGCCCATTGCTTTACGCGTTGCTTCGTCCAAGAATGGCGAGGGCGCTTCTTCAACAACCTTCTGTTGACGACGTTGGATAGAACACTCGCGCTCACCCAAATAAATACCGTTGCCATGACTGTCGCAAAGGACCTGAATTTCGATATGGCGTGGTTGAGTAATGAACTTCTCGATGAAGATACGGTCATCGCCAAAGCTGTTGGCCGCTTCATTCTTGGAAGACTGGAACCCCTCGCGAGCCTCCGCATTATTCCAAGCAATGCGCATGCCTTTACCACCGCCACCGGCTGAGGCTTTCAGCATCACTGGATATCCAACTTTATTGGAAATCTCCACCGCTTCATCCGCATCAGCGATCAGACCCATGTGGCCGGGAACAGTAGACACGCCAGCTTCTTGGGCGATTTTCTTGGATGTAATCTTATCGCCCATCTTCTCGATCGCGCCGACTGGGGGGCCAACAAACGCAACACCTGCGTCCGCCAAAGCCGAGGCAAATTTTGAATTCTCGGACAGGAAACCATACCCTGGATGCACAGCCTGCGCACCGGACGCCTTTACAGCCTCCATCACCTTATCAATGACAATGTAGGACTGGTTGGCTGGGGGGGGGCCAATATGGATCGCCTCATCCGCCATTTGCACATGCAAAGCCTTCTTATCCGCGTCCGAATAAATGGCGACAGTGCCAATGCCCATTTTACGGGCAGTCTTGATAACACGGCAAGCGATCTCGCCACGGTTGGCGATCAGGATCTTGTTGAACATGGGATGTCCTTTTGAATGGGGGAAGACAGGATTTGAATTGGAAAACGCGAAAGGCCGCCCTGCTGATGCGGGACGGTCAATAGGATGTGAGGGTTGTGATGCGCGGAAAAGCGCGGTCTGGTTATTTGCCCGACGTCTTGGACGTCAGTGGACCCAATAGCGAAATATCGCCGCGGCTGGATGCCTCGTCGTGTTTCATACATGCACCGGCCAGAAATGTGGCTGTTACTGCAAAAATGCAGATTACTCGTTTCATTAGAACTACCTCTCAATTGGGCTGTTTTCGCCCATTGAGGTCTAGATATCACGGAGTGACGCGAATTTACATTACGTAAACTGTAAGTTGGGCAGCGTTGCACACCTGCATCAGTAGGACACAGCGGGCCGTTGGGTAGATTTTCGATCTGCACGACAGACCGCTGAAGAGGTGCCTGTGGTTTCGCAACATACGTGAAAGCGCCAATCCCATCACACCTTGTCCTATTTTGGTGCGCAGTGTCGGTTCGATGTTCCACCGGCGGCACATACAACATTGTCGCCTGACGGGAGGAACGCACACGGAAATTATAACCAAAGGCATTGTCATTGCCGCTCATGCGACGGGGGGCGGTCGGACTGCCGCTATCGCCGAAGGTACCAGCCTGATAGCCACTGATGGTCCGTTCCAAACATCCCGCTTCGGCCTTCGCCTTGCGTGCTAAACCGACCCGGTGCAGCGTTGCTGTTGCCGGATCGGCTTTGTAGTCAGACTGACGGGTAGCGTCAGTTACATTTTCCGGGGTTGGCCTGACAGTAAACAAAGTTGCCCGCCGCGCCGATAACCGCGCCTTTGATCGGGTTGGCGTTCGCGATAACGGCAATACCCGCGCCTGCAGCTCCGCCAAACAGCGCTTGGTCCGTACCCGTATCGCCGCACCCCGCAAGGGCCGCACACGCGCTACCGGCGATGAAGAAGAATTTAACTGACATTGTGTGTCTCCTGCTGCTTTTCTCAAAGTCACAGATGACAGGTTTGAACCATTACGCAACGCACGTTCGCGCGGCGGCGTTTGTTCGGCAAAGTATCGCCAAATCAACGGGTTAGTTCCAAAAAAAACGGGCAGCAAAGCGCCGAGAGACGCCAGCCGCCCGTAAGGGGAAGGGGTACGGAAATGAGAACAATCACCAACGTGGTGACTGTATGCAGGCTCCGTATACCTACAGTTGCACAGCCGCACACATTTCGCCAAGCGGCACACAGCAAAGGTCCGCATATCGGCCAAGCTTTGCTGATTTGGGGGCATGTGCAGCAGCATTGCGCCTATTCCTCAAACGCTTCAGGGAAATTGGCACGCGCCATCGACGTATCTATGACCAACAACGCCTCATAGTCCTCGGGATCGAATGTCTCTTCTGCTGGGATAACCTCGCGGCCAAACAACCACGACAAGCGGCCCGCATCTAAGTTGCCACGCTCAAACGGGTGTTCGCCAAATTGTTCCCACAGGGCTTCCATGAACCCAGCATCCGCACGACGATCCGCAGGCTTGCGATCATTCTTGCGTTCACGACGGGTGATCGGTGTGACCCCCTTGGGGTTTGCACGACGCAAAGTGAATTGGAAATCAGATCCCTTTAGACGGCCAGGGAAGCCACGATGTTTCAGCATGATGCTGCCTCCCCTGCCAAATGGCCATCAGTTTGGGGAGTGGTCGAGGCGGGCGACAACGCCCACCTCGTAAGTGTATTACTTGTATTTGCCGGTGTGTACTGGCTCAACCGAAATCGGGGTTGGGTCAACAACGACAAATTCTTCGACCTGCTGCTCGCGCGCACAGGCAGCAACGACAGCGATAAAGCCGAAAGTTGCCAATAGTTTGATGCTCTTTGACATCTATGTCTCCTGTTACTGAAAAATGAATGCTCTGACACGGATTGTGCCGTCACATCTGTACTTGAGGTAAGGGTTTCTTGGGAAATCCCTGCAGGCAACATAATGGAATCCTTGTTTGAAATATATCCGTCTCGTGGCATTGAGCGGAATTGTGACTCTAAAGCCTCAGAAGGGCCCTTGGTTGAAGACCGTATCGCAACATATTGTGGATGCATCAAAAAGCCTCCCAGATACAGGCCTTGTTTTTGACTCTAAAAGCGTCGAAAAACTGGGTCGCGTCCGGATTGGTATCACCAAATTCGGTTTTTTGGTCCGCCAAAGAGATCACAATCATATCACTGCTGAGGTCATATTCGGACAAATAGGGCAAGACAAAAGACGCACATAAATGTTCCATATCAAGGGCGGCGTCACCGTAGGTTATATCACCATCTGCACGCGCGATGCGCGGCGCTATAAATCTGAAGCGCAACCAACTTTCATTGTTCACGTTGTCGATCAGCACTTCATGCAGGGATACCGGTTGCCCTGATGGCACGTCTTGGGCGACCGCACTACCTGCGATCATTACCAAAAACGCACCGACGCAATACCGACGTAATACCGACATTATACCGACCCCTTAAGTCGTTGATATCCAGCGCATTTCAGCCAACGGGTCCGATTTTCGGCATTTTCCAAAACCGCTGCAATTTCAGCTGTCAAATTTGCAGTGACTTTGCCCATCACACGCCCGCCTGCTTGGACATTCATTTGGCCATCAACAGACGTAATCTGTACAACAGGTGAAAAGCCACGAACGTTCTGCAATGCCCGCCACAAATCCTGCCGAATTTGCATCGCAAGGCGCGCAGCATTGCCGCCAGCCAGCTGCGTTTCAACAGCGACGTCAAAGCGTGCAGGTAGTTGACGTGATACTGTCACCTGCCCCTCACTTTTTGTGATGTGCCAACCCTTTGCCATCGATCAGAGCGGGATATTGTCGTGTTTTTTCCACGGGTTCTTCAGGGACTTGCCCCGAAGTGACGCAAACGCGCGGCTCACGCGCTTACGGGTTGAACGTGGCTGGATGACCTCATCAATAAACCCGCGTTCTGCAGCCACAAAGGGATTGGCGAACCGTTCTTCATAATCCGCAGCGTGCTGCGCAATTTTCTCAGCATCACCAAGGTCAGCACGGTGAATAATTTCGGTCGCCCCTTTGGCACCCATCACAGCGATTTCGGCTGTTGGCCACGCATAGTTGAAATCGCCACGAAGGTGCTTGGACGACATAACATCATAGGCACCACCGTAGGCTTTGCGTGTAATAACAGTGACTTTCGGGACAGTCGCCTCGCCATAGGCAAACAACAACTTAGCACCGTGTTTGATAACGCCGCCATATTCTTGGCTGGTTCCAGGCAAGAAACCAGGCACATCCACAAGCGTTAAAATCGGGATTTCAAACGCATCGCAGAACCGCACAAAACGCGCCGCTTTGCGCGAGCTATCGATGTCCAAACACCCTGCCAAAATCATCGGCTGGTTGGCCACAACGCCAACAGTGCTACCCTCAAGCCGGATGAAACCAGTTAGGATGTTTTTAGCGAACTCTTCCTGAATCTCGTAAAAATCGCCCTCGTCCGCAAGCTTATGAATAAGCTCTTTCATATCGTATGGCGTGTTCGTGTTTTCTGGGATCAACGTATCAAGCGATGCCTCAACACGGCCCGGTTCATCAAAGAATGGACGCACTGGCGGCTTCTCGCGATTTGACAACGGTAGAAAGTCTACAAGGCGACGCACTTCGGCCAATGCTTCAACATCGTTCTCGAACGCACCATCAGCCACGGATGACTTTTTGGTGTGGGTCGAGGCCCCACCTAATTCTTCGGCCGTGACCACCTCATTCGTGACGGTCTTAACAACGTCCGGTCCTGTTACAAACATGTAAGACGTGTCCTTTACCATAAAGATAAAGTCGGTCATCGCAGGGGAATAAACAGCGCCACCGGCACAGGGGCCCATTATCAAACTGATTTGCGGAACAACGCCAGATGCCAAAACATTCCGCTGGAACACTTCGGCATATCCCGCAAGCGACGCAACACCTTCTTGGATTCGCGCACCACCAGAGTCGTTGATGCCAATAATTGGCGCACCATTCTGGATCGCCATGTCTTGGATTTTACAAATCTTCTGGGCATGGGTTTCAGACAAGGAACCACCAAAGACCGTGAAGTCTTGCGAGAACACATAGACCATACGGCCGTTGATCGTACCCCAACCTGTAACAACCCCGTCACCTGCAGGCTTTTGATTTTCCATACCAAAATCTGTACAACGGTGACTGACGAACATGTCAAACTCTTCGAAAGACCCCTCATCAAGCAACAGATCGATACGCTCACGCGCAGTCAGTTTGCCACGCCCATGCTGTGCATCGATACGCTTTTGGCCGCCCCCAAGGCGCGCAGCCTCACGACGGTCATTCAGTTCTGTCAGAATATCTTTCATCATCGGCCCCGTTTGCGATTTTGTATGCGTATATCAAGACTTAAGGGCAGACCAAAGCATCAACTGGAATATTTGCAAATAATATTCAAAGGCGTTTATGCAAATTGCAAAGTTGCATAAATTTATTTCGACGTCACGGCCCATATGGACAACGCTCGACAGGCTCCATACCCATTGAGTATGCAAAACAAACCCACGATCCGTTTTATGGATCGCACAACCCCGCCGCATATTTTCACACTGATCGTTCTAGCAGGCATGTCTGCGATGGTCATGAATATGTTTTTGCCAAGCTTGCCGCAGATGGCCAAACAGTTTGGTGTAGCTGACGGCGTAATGGCCCTTTCGGTGCCGCTGTTCTTATACGTCAGCGCAGCCCTTCAGATATTCATTGGCCCAATTTCCGACCGTTTTGGCCGACGACCAATCCTGCTGACTGGGATCGTCGTATTCCTGTTTGCAACGGTCGGGTGCATTCTAGCCACCAACGCCACAGTGTTTTTATTTTTCCGAATGATCCAAGCCGCAATCGCGGTTTGTATGGTTCTAAGTCGCGCGGTAATTCGCGATTCATTCGACCAAGAACAGTCTGCATCCATGTTGGCCTATGTCACAATGGGCATGGCAGTGGTCCCTATGATCAGCCCGGCAATCGGCGGCCTGCTGGACGAGTTCTTCGGATGGAAAGCGAACTTCTGGGCCTTTTTACTGGCGGGAACGGCATTGCTCGCACTGGTTTGGCGCGACCTAGGTGAGACCGTAAAACCTTCTGGTTTAACTCTGACGCAACAGTTCAAAGAATATCCAGAACTACTACGATCTCCGCGCTTTTGGGGCTATTGCTTAGCATCCGCATTTAGCTCAGGTGCATTTTTTGCATACTTAGGCGGCGGGCCATTTGTGGGCTCTGTTGTCTTTGGAATGTCACCAAAATGGGTTGGCATATTCTTCGGCGCGCCCGCTGTCGGTTATTTTGCTGGCAATTGGTATACAGGGCGAAATGCACAAAGGCTGGGCGTTAACCGGCTGATTTTAGTGGGCGCCATCGCCGTCAGCAGCGGCACGGCATTGATGCTGGCTGTGTTCTGGTTGGGATTTGGATCACCCAGCACTTTCTTTGGACTGATGACGATTATAGGCCTTGGTAATGGTATGGTCATACCAAATGCAACAGCGGGCATGTTGTCTGTGCGGCCACATCTGGCTGGCACCGCTTCTGGACTTGGGGGCGCAATTATGATTGGCGGCGGCGCATGCTTGGCATCTTTAGCCGTGTTCCTATTGAAACCGGAAACAGGTGCTTACCCATTGATTTTAATCATGATGTTTACGTCCATGGCAGCCGTGGTCGCCATTCTGGCAGTGTACCGCCGCGAGGCTCGTTTAAAGTCAGGTCGGGAATAACGACTACGCCGCTTGCACACCTAACTTTGCAAAGCTACCCTAACTTAACTGCAAAGTTGCAAAGGTATCCACAATGGCGACGCAAAAACTATACGCTGGGGCAAAGCTGCGCGAATTGCGCACACGCATTGGCCTGACCCAAAAAGACTTTGCCGCCAAGTTGGGCGTGTCCCTACCCTATCTTAACCAAATGGAAAATAATAACCGCCCCGTCAGTACAACTGTCGTATTGGCGCTGGCAGGTGAGTTCGGTATGGACGTCACCGAGCTAAGCGTTGGCGACAGCGAACGGTTGGTCAGTGATCTGCGCGAGGTGCTGTCCGATCCAGTTTTTTCCAACGATATGCCACCAATGGCCGACCTGCGTCTTGCGGCCTCCAATGCCCCTTCCTTAGCCCGTGCCTTTATCGAATTGCACCAAAGCTATCGGCAAACCCACGAGCGCCTTGCCTCATTGGACGAAGCATTGGGCCGTGACGACGCGCGCACCCGCCAAAGCCCATGGGAAGAGGTCCGCGATTTCTTTCATTATTGTGACAACTACATCGATCCTGTTGATCGTGCTGCGGAACATTTTTCCGCCTCCTTTGACCGTCATGAGAACGTCCGTGTCGGTGCAATCGCATCACTTGGAAGTCTTGGGGTTAGGGTAGAATTCGTCGATCATGATCGTGTCCGTAATTACGATCCAGCGACCAAGGTATTGCAGATCTCAACCCGCACGACACCCGAAACACAGACTTTCCAAATTCTGCTGCAAGTCGCGTTGATCCGTCAAAATGCGTTGCTTGAAGTAACTCTTGATCTCGCAAGATTCCAGACGTCCGAGGCACGCGGGATCGCCAAGATCGGCCTTGCCAATTATTTTGCAGGGGCTGCTTTAATGCCTTACACGACGTTTCTGGCCGCCGCCCAAGAGAACAGGCACGACGTCGAATTGTTAGCTGGGCGTTTTGGCGCATCAATCGAACAAGTGGCGCACCGCCTGTCCACACTCCAACGCCCTGGTGCCAAAGGTATTCCGTTTTTCTTTGTGCGCGTTGACCAAGCAGGAACCATCACCAAACGTCACTCTGCCACCCGCTTCCAGTTTGCGCGATTTGGCGGGGCCTGTCCGCTGTGGAATGTCCATCGTGCATTCGAATTGCCTGGCCAGTTTCTGCGTCAATTGGCCGAGACCCCTGACGGGGTCCGTTATATCAGTTTGGCCCGTGATGTCTCGAAACCAGCAGGGCGCTTTGGTGCACCTGTCCGCCGCTTTGCAATCGCGCTTGGATGCGAGATCGAACACGCCAGTTCATTGGTCTACGCCGAAGGGATGGATTTTAACCGCGCGGATGCCTTTGAACCCATCGGTATTTCGTGTCGGATTTGCGAACGCACGACGTGCCACCAACGCTCGGTTCCACCTCTGGAACGCAAGCTATTGGTAGATACTGATACCCGTGATGTTTTGCCTTACCGTGTTACTTAACGACGTGATTTTCGCCAACCAGCTTTAACAGCCTCGTCGACGCTACAAAACCAGCGCTCGCCTTTGCGCGTATTTATACCCGTACGTTCATAAAATTTCTGTCCAGCTTCGTGAAAAATGCGCGTACCACTAGATGAAATATTGCCTTTGATCGCACAGTTTCGATCTGGCGGGATACGACCTTTGGCACGGGTTTTGCGGTATTGTGCGGGGCTTTGGACGCGACTGGCATGCAGACCACGATCATTCACGGCAGCCCCTTTTTCATCCAGATCATAGGCCATCGAATACTCGCGATAAGCAAACGCCAGACCGTCAGAAACTAGCGCCCGTCCAATATCTTCACCGTTGACTTTACAAGTCGCAACTACGCGCCCGTATTTGTCGATCTCGATCCGCCTACAAGTTGCCCTTTGGCCTTGAAATCGTTCGCGCACCTGATCGCTGACCCACGCACCGCGGGCCCATGATAAGTTTTGTCCCGAGGTGCATTTCTGGTCCTGTTCCGGCGCGTCGATCCCGTGAATACGAACACGCACATCGCCGACATCTATAGTATCGCCGTCAATCACAACAATACTGCCCGAAAAATCGGCCATTGTTAACGAAGGTAAACAAAGAAGAACGAACAGCGCACAAAGTATTAACATAGAGCTACAAATGCAGGCTGCCGTTCAGCTTTTCAAGCGTATTTGGTCATAAAGGTTACCAGAACGCTAATTCAATTGTTCGTGATTTACCTTTGCTCTGTTTCCCAATTTGGATGCATCCAAGGTTCATCGTTGGCTTTACCAAGCGGATCGCGGCCCAAGATATGGTCTGACATCTTTTCACCAACCATGATGGATGGGCCGTTCAAATTACCATTGGTGATACGAGGGAAAACACTGCTGTCAGCAACACGCAGTCCCTCCACACCGATCACTCTTCCTGTAGGATCGACAACGGCATCAGGATCATCCCGACGCCCCATTCGGCATGTGCCGCAAGGGTGATACGCGCTTTCGACATGTTCAGAGATGAAAGCATCCAACTCAGCGTCTGTTTGTACATTGGCCCCTGGCTGAATCTCGTTTTTGACGTAGGGCTTAAACGCATCTTGGGCAAAAATCTCGCGGGTTAGGCGGATACAGTTGCGGAAGTCTTCCCAATCGGACGGATCAGACATGTAGTTAAACAAGATCTTTGGCGCATCGGCAGGGTCACCTGAGCGCAACGTGACAGATCCACGTGAAACAGATCGCATAGGGCCGGTGTGAGCTTGAAAGCCATGCCCTTCGGCGGCAACCTTGCCATCATAGCGCACCGCGATGGGTAAGAAGTGGTATTGGATATCTGGATAATCAACGCCAGCGCGTGACCGAATAAAGGCAGCACTTTCGAACTGGTTTGACGACCCGAGGCCCGTCTTCAAGAACAACCATTGCGCCCCTATCAATGCCTTAGAGATCAAGTTCCAATGCTTATACAACGTAATCGGCTTGCTGGCCGCCATCTGCATATACAGCTCAAGATGGTCTTGTAGGTTCTGACCGACACCGGGGCGATCAGCGATTACCTCAATACCATGTTCTTTTAGGTGCGCAGCTGGACCGATCCCCGACAACATCAAGAGTTTAGGGGAGTTGATGGACGAGGCTGCTAGAATGACTTCACGTTTGGCGGCGACTGTCTTTCCACCCGCAAGGACAACGCCCATCGCACGGCCATCTTCGATGATGACCTTTTCCACCAAGCCATTCATCAAAGTGCAATTGTCATGTTTTAATGCGGGTCGCAGGTAAGCGTTGGCCGCAGACCAGCGACGGCCTTTGTAAACGGTCTGTTCCATCGGGCCAAAGCCCTCTTGCTTTTGACCGTTGTAGTCGTCGGTGGCCTCGTACCCTGCTTGCTTTCCCGCCTCGACAAAGGCTTTGAACAATGGATTTTCCCGTGGCCCGCGCGTGACATGCAGGGGTCCATCCGTACCGCGCCATTCTGGATCGCCGCCATGTCCGTTGTCATCCCACGTTTCCATGCGTTTGTAGTATGGGAGAACGTCGGCGTAGGACCAACCGTCGGCCCCACTTTCGGCCCAGTGGTCGAAATCTTTGGCATGACCGCGCACATAGACCATTCCGTTGATCGAAGACGATCCACCGATTACCTTACCACGTGGACAGGCCAAACGACGCCCTTCCAAATGTGGTTCTGGTTCAGATTCATATCCCCAATCGTACATCTTCATATTCATTGGGTAGGACAACGCCGCTGGCATTTGGATCAGTGGCCCCATGTCTGTGCCCCCGTGTTCGATGACCAAAACGGATTCCCCCGCCTCTGCCAAACGATAAGCGATAGCGCATCCTGCGCTTCCTGCTCCGACAATGATATAATCTGCTTCCATTAGAATGGCGCCTCAACATCGCCCATGCGCACATAGACGGATTTGAGTTGAGTATAGTAATTGATCGCAGCCTTTGAGTTTTCGCGACCTACGCCAGACGATTTTGAACCGCCAAACGGTGCTTCAACAGGCGCATCATTATAGGAATTAATAAAACACGTGCCTGCCTCAAAATTCGCTGCAACACGGTGGGCGCGGGTTAGATCAGAGGTAAACACACCAGCCGCTAGACCGAATTCCGTGTCATTGGCACGGGCCATCACGTCGTCTTCATCCTCAAAATCTAGGACTGCCATAACGGGGCCAAAGATTTCTTCACGCGCGATCGCCATATCGTCTTTGACGTCCGCAAAAACTGTTGGTTCCAGATAGAAGCCATCGCGTTCCAAGCGTTTGCCACCATACACAAGACGCGCACCCTCAGCTTTCCCTTTTTCAATGTACCCCATGACGATATTCAACTGGCGTTCACTGACCATCGGACCAAAGTTCGTTTCCTCTATCTGAGGATCACCAATGATTGCTGTAGCTAGGCGTTCAGACAAACGCTTCAGGAATGCCTCTTTGATGTTCTTATGAACAAACACGCGTGTCCCGTTTGAGCAGACCTGACCCGTAGAGTAGAAATTACCCAAGATCGCGCCACCAACGGCGTTTTCGATATCGGCGTCATCAAATACGATCATCGGGGATTTACCGCCCAATTCCATTGTCACATGTTTGATCCCTGCAGCGGCGGCAGCGTAAACTTTCTTACCGGTCGGAACGGAACCTGTCAGCGAAACCTTATCCACGCGGTCATCCACAACTAAGGCGGCACCAACATCACCCAAACCTTGAATGACGTTATAGATGCCGGCGGGAAGACCTGCCTCAAACAGGATTTCAGCAACTTTCAATGCGCAGAGCGGCGTCATTTCGGACGGCTTAAATACCATCGAGTTGCCACAGGCTAAAGCTGGTGCGCCTTTCCAACACGCGATTTGTGTCGGATAGTTCCATGCGCCAATACCAACGCAAACCCCCAGCGCTTCGCGACGGGTGTAGACCCAGTCTTCGCCCAATTGGATGTGTTCACCAGTGATTGTTGCGGCCATGCCGCCGAAATATTCCAAGGCATCAGCACCGGATGTCGCGTCTACAGCAATCGTTTCTTGATAGGGTTTGCCCGTATCAAATGTTTCCAGAACGCTTAGGTCGTGATTTCGTTCGCGCATGATATCGGCAGCGCGGCGCAGGATGCGGCCACGTTCAGTTCCACTTTTCGCGGCCCATGCGGCTTGGGCTGATTTCGCAGCATCAAGTGCTTGTGCGATGATTGCTGGCGTTGCGGAATAGACAGTCGCAATTTTTTCACCCGTTGCGGGGTAGATCACGTCAATTGGCGTGCCAGCGGAGTCTTCGACATATTGACCGTTGATGAAATGGCTGGCTGTGGGTTGTGTTGGATAGGTCATAGTGTCGTTCGCCTCCGGCGGAAGTTTATCAGGATAAGGGAGATACCGCGCCGCTGATACCAGCGGCGCAGTTGGTGTTTTTCAACGCGGTTTACTCAGCAGGCAAACGATGCCCGTCAACACCCGAAAGCGTATCGCGTTTGACCAGCAGCACGTAAAGCAAGCAGGCTACGTACATACCAATGACCACAGTGCCGACCCATTGAATTTGCAACCATTGGGATTGGAACAACAACGTCAGCACGAACAGCACAATGGTGTTGCCAGCGATGTAAGCCGCCTTACCGAACCGCTCGACCGTGAGGCTAAGGTTGTCGGTATAAAGTCGGATCAACGAGTCAAACGAGTTGATCACAAAGGTGATGCCTACGATTGTCATGGCCCAATTGGCGATACCTGCCGTTGGGATGCTCTCGAGGTGGTAGTAGTAAAGCACTGTGAACCACATCCCGAGTGGGATCGACGGGATCACCATGAGCGCTAGAAGCAACTGCCATGTGGTTAATCCGCCAATGAACCGGGACGTAAATTGCCCAATCATGATCGACCATGCAAACCACCAGAACAAATAGAACTCATGGTAATCGGTCAGCGGTATGATGAACTTGTGGATGTTGCTAAAGTAGCCACCAATATTTCTGGCCGTCGATGCAAATTCGCCAAATCCCATGCCCGCATTCGCCCACATGAACGCGATCAGCCCGAGGAATAGGAAGGTTGAAGCCACCGACAATACCTTGACGTATTTGATGTCTGTTGAGGACATCACAGCCACCAAGATCACCAAGAAACAGATGATATAGAAGGCGGGAATAATTGTCTCTCCGTCGCCCACTTCGGCAATGTAATAAGGCATGTAGATCAGGAACAACGCACCTGTGAACGCGCACGTTGTGATGATGACTATATTATTCAACAACTTCACAACTGGGATCTTAAAGAACTGAACCCGTGGTTCGATAGCGCAAAAGTAGAACGCCGTCAGGAAGTAGAACGCCCAGATCAAGAAACCCCAGAACCCAAATTCAAGCGCTAGTGGATTGGTAAATCCATATGCAGGCTCGGTGGCGACGTCTGCATACAGCGGATAATCAAACGCCAGTGGGAACATGATTAGGCCCACGTCCAAGCCGGACGTGAACAAGATTGCGATGAAGGTAAATAGGCTAACGGGTGTTGGTCCAATCAGCCGTAGATTCCACCATTTGATGGTGCAGAAGATCACCAACGCGAACGCTAGCAATACTCCGAATGAGATGATCGATGTCATCATAACAAGTCCCTCTTTAAATGTGCCCGATTTAGGGCATTGCATTGGCGCATCAAATCTATTGTCCTTGGGCGCGCCGGCACATTCGTTGATGTACGGCCAGAACAATTACGTACTATTAGTCCCCTTTGGGGTATCGTGCATCGTTTTCGACAGTATTCAAATCCATATGGTTGCGCATGTAACGCTCTGACGCTTTTTGCAGCGGTTGGTAATCCCATGGATAGTAACCGCCTTCGCGCAAGGCTTCATACACCACCCAACGGCGGGCTTGGCTTTTGCGCACATCAGCGTCGTACTTATCCAAGTCCCAGCGGGCTTCGGATTTTGCACGCAGTTGGTCTCGTGTCCCTTGATGGGCCGGAACCTCGGCAAGGTTCGTTAACTCATGTGGATCAGCATCCATGTCGAACAGTTGATCAGGGTCCAGTTTGCACCGGTTATACTTCCACTTGCCGTAGCGCAGCGACACCATTGGGGCGTACGACGCCTCAGCGGCGTATTCAATTGCGACCGGTTCAGTGCGTTCAATCCCCTGCCCCATTGGTTTTACACTTTGTCCTGTCGTCCACGGCTCTACCTCTGACATATCAACACCAGCGAGATCGCAAAGCGTTGGGCAGACATCAATGTTGGACACTGGTGTGGTTATCAGACCAGGCTCCATATCAGGCGCACAAATCATCATCGGCACGCGCGCTGACCCTTCAAAGAACGACATTTTAAACCACAATCCGCGTTCGCCTAACATGTCGCCGTGATCCGAAACAAAAAGGATGATTGCCTCTTGGTCCGTGCTGTCCAGCGCCTCCATCACTTCGCCGATCTTATCATCCAGATAGCTGATATTGGCAAAATATGCACGCCGAGAGCGTTTGATATCATCCTCAGAAATATCGAAACTGCGCCAATCATTCGCATCAAAGATACGTTGGGAATGGGCGTCGTGATCTTCGTATTCCATTGCGGGAACGGTTGGCAGAAGGTGTTCGCAATCCTCGTACAGGTCCCAATACTTCTTGCGGGCCACGTAGGGATCATGCGGATGGGTGAAGCTGACGGTCATGCACCACGGACGGTCATCTTTACCGCGCGCATAGTCATAGACCTTGCGGGTCGCATTGTACGCGACCTCGTCATCATATTCCATTTGGTTGGAAATTTCGCCCACGCCAGAGCCCGTGACAGACCCCATGTTGTGATACCACCAATCAATCCGTTCCCCCGGCTTGCGGTAATCAGGGGTCCATCCGAAATCAGCAGGGTAAATGTCTGTTGTCAGCCGTTCTTCAAACCCGTGCATCTGGTCAGGGCCAACAAAATGCATCTTGCCTGTTAGGCAGGTTTGATAGCCTGCACGGCGCAAATGGTGGGCATAGGTCGGAATTGATGACGTGAATTCAGCGGCGTTGTCGTAAACGCCAGTATCCGATGGCAACTGCCCCGACATAAACGCTGCACGGCCCGGCGCGCACAATGGCGACGCGGTGTAGGCGTTTTGAAAGCGGGTCGAGCGTGCAGCAAGCTTCTTTAGGTTCGGCGCATGTAGCCATTCGGCAGGCCCGTCAGGAAACAACGTGCCGTTCAACTGGTCCACCATGAAAATCAGGATGTTCGGTTTGCTCATAATTCACTCGCGACCAAAAGTTGCAGGGTTTGAAGCGCAGCATTGCACGCCTCTTTAGGATCACATGCACGGGACAAGGCGGCCCGTAGATACAAACCGTCAATCAAGGCTGCCAATGTTTGTGCATCCTGCTCAGGATGGCGACTAAGTGGGCGCAGCGCGTGGGTTAAGTTGGAATGCAGACGCCATTGATACAGCTTTAGCAGGCGTTTGGTTTCGGGTTGCGTTTGAGCCTGCGCATACAATGTCATCCACGCGCTGATGGTTTCCGGCGCAAAACAAGACGGTGCAAAGCTGGATTGGATTATTGCAGTGGCGCGAGCGTACGGGGTGGTCGCGGACGACAAGGCCTGCAGCACTTCTGCCCCATATTCACGCAAGATATAGCGCATCGCTGCAAGGAAAATCTGGTCTTTGCCACCAAAATAGTGATGTGCGAGGGCTGTGGACATGCCAGCACGTTTGGCAATTTGGCCAACGGTTACATCCAAATTTCCAGCTGCGCCAATTTCGGCAATTGTGGCATGAACCAGCGCGGACCGCCGGATCGGCTCCATCCCAATTTTGGGCATATGCAGTTCCCCTTAATATTAACGGGAAACTAAACCTCCGTTGATTGACTCGTCAATCAATAAAAACAAACTACACTTTGGTTTGGTTTGTTGTTGGGGTTATTGGACGGCGTTTCAAGACAGCCTCGCGCCATGTGATAAAGCTGACAGACGCGAGAATTAGAACACCGCCAAGCACAACCCAAATATCCACCGGCTCCGCAAAAACGATTGCCCCAAGCAGAACGGCCCAGACCAATTGGAGGAACGTCACGGGTTGTGTCACGGTGACGGGTGCAGCAGCGAAAGCCAGTGTCATCGTATAATGGCCAGCAGTTGCGAAACAGGCGACGATAAACAACAACCCGATGTCATTCAGTGATGGCGTGACCCACGTCATAAACGCAAAGGGGGCCAATCCGAGGGTCACAAAAATTGACAACATCGCGACAACTACGGTGGGCTTGACCTCGTCTGCCATGATCTTGGCTGTCAGGTATGACCCTGCAAAGACAACCGCCGTGACCATCATCGCCAGATGACCGGACGAGATTTCGCGAAAGCCCGGGCGCAAAATTATCGCAGCACCGACAAGCGCTATCAAAATCGCAGCGATGCGGCGCATGGCCAAGCGTTCGCCCAGAAAAATTGCAGCCCCGATGGTGACATAAACTGGAGACAGGTAATTTATCGCTGTCACATCCGCGATTGGAATACGGGTCATCGCATAAAACCAAAGCATCACACCGCCGGAATGAAACAGCCCACGCATGCCAAATAGTTTCCATTGGCGCGGCGTAAGGTGGGCATTCCGGACATCTTTCAGCATCGGCAAAAGGAACACCAAGCCCAGCAAATACCGCAAAAACGCAGCCTCGGCAGGTGGCACGCGCGTACCCATATGTTTGACGATAGCCGTGACCGCGACGAAGCATAAGCCGGTGACAAACATCCAAAAGATGCCTGCCCGATGGTTTGAAGATGTGGCGTTGGTCATTTCCTTATCAACACCCAAAGCCTGACCAACCACAAGGCGTCACGTCAAAATTAGTTTGGCCGCGATGGCCCACATAGTGAGAGCAATTAATGCGTCTAACACTTGCCAGGATCTTGGGTTGGCAAAAATAGGCCGCAACAAACGTGCGCCGTACCCAAGTGCAAAAAAGAACGTGAGGCTGGCAGTGACTGCGCCAAACCCAAACGTCACACGGTCCTCGTATTGCGCAGAAATCGATCCAATCAAAACGACCGTGTCCAAGTAAACATGCGGATTTAACAATGATAAGGCCAGCAAAGTTCCGATGATACTGACTAAAGACTGCTGTTCGTCCTCGGCGGCTTCAAGGGCGGTGCCCCCCCGCCATGCAGATAAAGCATTCAACCCTCCGTACCAGATCAAGAACGCAGCACCGCCAAAACGCATCGCACTTTCAAACCAAGGCACCGCTTGGGCCAATGCCCCGAAACCTGCGATACCAGCAACAATCAGAACGGCATCAATCACACCACAGGTCAGGCAGACCCAAAACACATGCGCTTGACGCAATCCCTGACGCAAAACAAACGCGTTCTGCGCCCCGATTGCCAAAATTAACGTGATGCTAAGGGCAAACCCTTGAACAAATGTAATAAACATACGATAGGTCCCGAAATACCTGCGATTGTTTGCTAACCTGATCGAAACAAAAGCACAATCTTGCCCGTATCACAGAAAATCACAGTCATCTGATCAAAGGTCATTGGCGTGACCCCGATGAGTACCCATATAGTAAAATAAGACGATTAAGGACGCCCGCAAAATGTTAGATCAAAACCAAGACATAGAATTTTCAGATCACGATTTAGAAGTCATCGAAGAAGCGCTTTTCACCCAAGAAAAAATCCTTTCGGTCCAAAGCCGTGCAGGTGGCAATAGGGCCAAGACGCGACTGAACGAATTGCAAGGATTGTTGCAACGTATGCGGCGTCAACGCGGCGATAAGGCAGGCCAAAAGACGGGTCAACGCCTTAGCCTGTGGGGTCAAGTCACACGAATGATATCCTGCTAAGCCACCCAATAGTTTCCTCCACGAAAAACGCCGCCTCTGAAAAGGGCGGCGTTTTTTGTTTCTTGCAATTGACGGAGGCGGCTACAGCTGCTCCATCACCTCGTCACTGGCTTCAAAGTTGGTTGTGACCCGCTGCACATCATCATCATCTTCAAGCGCATCAATCAGGCGCATCAATTTCTCCATCGCCTCCAGATCCATCTCTGTGGTGATGGTGGGTTTCCAGATCAGTTTGGTTGAATCTGATTCACCCAATTCTGTCTCAAGCGCATTTGAGACCTCGTTCAGATCCGTATCTGCACACCAAACCACATGGCCGTCCTCAGAGGATTCAACATCTTCTGCGCCTGCCTCAATCGCGGCCATCATCACTGTATCGGCATCGCCAACCGTTACCGGATAAAACACGGCACCTTTGCGGTCGAACATAAAGCCAAGGCTGCCGGTTTCGCCCAAATTACCACCGCATTTGGTAAAGGTAGATCGCACGGTAGACGCTGTGCGATTGCGGTTGTCAGTCATCGCCTCAACGATCACAGCAACACCATTCGGGCCATAGCCCTCATAGCGAATTTCTTCGTAATCGTCGCCTTCACCCACTTGGGATTTCTTGATCGCGCGATCAATAACCTCTTTAGGGACCGAACTGGATTTGGCTTCTTTAACAGCCATACGCAAACGCGGGTTTTTATCTGGATCAGGATCACCCATTTTGGCGGCAACGGTGATTTCCTTTGCCATCTTGGAAAACAGCTTAGCGCGCAGTTTGTCCTGGCGCCCCTTGCGGTGTTGAATATTTGCCCATTTTGAATGGCCTGCCATCGGAGCCTCCGCCGTTATTTACGTATCTGTGTTTGGCAAATACTATAGGGCAACGAACGGTCATAGGGCAAGCCCGCAGGGCGCAATCGGAAACGGAACATGTGCGTTCACGCGCAGCGAGCCTGCATTGCGTGACTGTTTTCAACCACTATGATCTGACCTAACAGCATTAAGGAACAGTATAATGGGCGTGATGATTGATGGCGTTTACCACATCGAAGACCCTGCACCGGACAGCTATTTAGGTGGTGAATTCAAACGTGTTGCCAGCAGTATTCGCGGCCAAATTACTGCGGAGGGTCCCTTTACGCCTGATCACGGGCGTTATCATTTGTTCGTTGCGTGGAACTGTCCGTGGGCGCATCGCACCCTTCTGACCCGCGCGGTTCTAGGACTTGAGGATGCAATCGGCATCAGCGTCGCCAAACCTGCCCGCACAGATCAAGGGTGGGTGTTTGACAAAACTGGCGGGTTTGCGGACGCCGAGTTAGATGCGATGGCCGTGCATGAAGTCTATGCAAAGCAATCCCCAAGTTACACAGGACGGATAACTGTGCCAGTCCTTTGGGATCGCCGCATTCGGCAGATTGTATCGAACGAAAGCGCTGATATCGTGCGGATGATTGGTCAGCATTTCGACAGCAGCCAGCGTTTGTGTCCTGCGCCACTTCTGCCAGAAATCGACAAATGGAACGACCTGATTCACAGCAGGATCAACAACGGCGTGTACCGCGCGGGGTTCGCACGCACACAAGAGGCCTACGACAGCGCAGTGACCGACCTATTCCACGCGCTCGATGAAGTTGAGTCACATCTCGAAACCCGAACAACCTTAGTCGGGGAACAATTGACCGAAGCTGACGTGCGCCTATTCCCTACACTTGCCCGCTTTGATGTTGCCTACCACTACGCCTTCAAATGCAATCTCGCCAAGTTGACCGATTACCCAAACCTTTGGGATTTTGCGCGCGCGTTCTATGCCATCAAAGGCGTGTCCGAGATCGTTAAATTCGACATCTATAAAGCAGGGTATTTTTCAAAATCCGATCTTCGCAATCCTCTTGGAATTGTCCCCAAAGGGCCGCTTGTCGATTGGTCAGAACCACCCATCCGCCACTTCAACTGACCCTGCGTTGAGAAATTCCCAACCCTGCACCTAACGAAAAAGGCACTGGCCCCCGTCCGACCCACCCCCTAATGTAATCGAATGAGCACAGATCAAATCATCCTATTCTCCCTCTTCGGCGCAGTCTTTGGCTTGTTGCTGTGGGGCCGCTTTCGCTATGATATCGTTGCCTTTTCGGCGCTAATGGTCGGCGTTGTTCTTGGCGTTGTGCCGCAAAAGGATGCCTTTTCTGGTTTCGGCCACCCTGCAACCTTGGTTGTTGCCTTGGTCCTTGTGGTATCGGCAGGGTTGGTGCGTTCCGGTGCCGTGTTCTTAATTACCCGAACCCTCGTCGACGCCAGTCGCTCGCTTGGCGCGCACATCACTTTGATGGGGGCAATCGGTGGCATCCTGTCTGCCTTTATGAATAACGTCGCCGCCCTTGCGCTACTTATGCCTGTGGACGTGCAAACGGCGCGCAAAGCAGGGCGTAGCCCGGGCCTGTCTCTGATGCCCCTTAGTTTCGCGACGATCCTTGGCGGTATGGTCACATTGATCGGGACGCCCCCAAATATCATCATCGCAGCGATCCGCGAAGAAAGCCTTGGCGCACCCTTTAAGATGTTCGATTTTGCCCCTGTGGGCGGGATCGCGGCCATTGCCGGTCTGGCATTTGTAGCCCTTGTCGGTTGGCGTCTGGTCCCACCCCGCGAGGATGAGAAATCGGCATCGGACGATCTGGCACAATATATTGCAGAACTGACCGTTCCCGAAGGCAGCAAGCACATCGGCAAACGTCTGGCAGAGTTAGAAAACGACGCAGAGAAAACGGATGTTGCGATCCTTGGTTTGATCCGTGACGGCAAACGCCGCTATGGACAGGCGCGTAACACGGCGTTGGAAGCCGGCGATGCCTTGGTCCTAGAGGCCACGCCCGATGCTTTGGACGAATTCAGAACCGCCTTAAATTTGGCCCTGTCCGACACGGAACGTACTGAGCAATTGCACGCCGCAGGCGAAGGCGTTGAGGTGATCGAAGTGGTAGTGACCGAAACCAGCCGTTTGGTTGGGCGCACCTCACAAACCGTGGGCCTTGCTTGGCGTCAAAGCACAGTGTTGATGGGCATTTCACGTGGCGGCAAAAGCATCGCCAAACAAGTCCGTAAAACGCCTATTCTTGCTGGCGACATATTGCTGTTGCTGGTGCCACGGAACAAAGGCAACGATGTGACTGATTGGTTAGGTTGCTTACCTCTTGCTGATCGTGGATTGGCTGTAACTGATGACAGTAAAGTCTGGCTGGCAATCGGCATGTTCGCAGGTGCGGTTATGGCTGCCAGCGTCGGCTTGATCTACTTACCCGTTGCTTTGGGCCTTGTGGTGATCGCCTATGTTTTGACACGCATCGTGCCATTGTCTGAACTTTACACCCACATTGAATGGCCTGTTGTTGTGCTGCTTGGGTCGATGATCCCGCTTGGCGCGGCACTGGAAACATCCGGTGGAACCGAGTTGATTTCCGGCGCATTGCTTGGCTGGACTGCAGGCATGCCCGCGTGGGCGGTTCTAACCGTCCTAATGATCGTTACAATGACCCTCTCAGATGTCTTGAACAATACCGCCACAACAATTGTCGCGGCCCCTGTTGGCATCCAAATGGCGCAGTCGCTTGGGGTCTCGCCTGATCCATTTTTAATGGCTGTGGCGGTCGCTGCTTCATCCGCGTTCCTGACGCCAATCGGGCACAAGAACAACACGCTGATCCTTGGCCCTGGTGGTTATTCGTTTGGAGATTATTGGCGGATGGGTCTGCCCCTTGAGATCATTATCGTTGCCGTTTCAATCCCAGCGATCCTTGTGTTCTGGCCGCTCTGACCAAACGTAACCCACAGACTTTCCTTGCCAGAGTGTTCCAGACCCGCCTAGATGATTGCAAAATAGGGAACACGTCATGGACATCTTAATCAATGTGGTTTTGCCACTTTCACTGGCTATAATCATGTTTTCGTTGGGGATCGGCCTAACATTTGGTGATTTTAAACGGGTTCTGACGCGGTTTCATGCCTTCGGTATCGGCGCACTCTCGCAAGTGGTGTTACTGCCCGTCGTCGCATACATCATCGTGCGCATGTTTGGGCTGACAGGAGAGATCGCAGTTGGTGTCATGCTATTATCCTTCTGCCCTGGCGGTGTGACCAGCAACATGATCGCAAAGCTCGCCAAAGGCGATGTGGCGCTATCAGTGTCATTAACAGCAGTGATCAGCTTGCTTGGGATTTTGACCCTGCCCTTTTTGGCAGCGTGGTCAGTGATACATTTCATGGGGGCCGACGCCCCCGAGGTCAACATCACAAGCCTCGCTATCAAAGTCTTCATGATCACCACTTTGCCGGTGTTGATCGGTGTCACAATCCGCCACCGCGCAACGGCGTTTGCGATGCGTATTGAACCCACGTTAGCAAGGATCGCCACAGTTCTGTTTGTCATCATCATAGTCGCTGCATTGGCCAGCAATTGGGAAACCTTCGTTGCAACCCTTTCCAAACTCGGACCCGCCTTGATCGCGCTGAACTTGAGCCTTCTATTGCTTGGGCTCGGGCTCGCATCACTGACAGGATTGGTCTGGACGGAAGCCAAAACCATCTCCATCGAAACCGGCGTACAAAATGCAACACTTGGCATCGCTTTGGCCGCGATCATCACAGGGCAATCCGACGGGTTCTCGGACATGGCATTGCCGTCAGCCGGATATGGAATATTGATGTATTTCGTCACAGCACCGTTTGTGGCGTGGTATCGTAAAACATAAGGAAGTCGTTATGGATCAAGCAGATGCAATCGTTGTTGGCGGTGGGTTATCAGGTTTAACTGCAGCCGCCGAATTGGCCGATCGCGGTAAATCGGTCATTGTTTTGGATCAAGAACCACGCAGCTTTCTTGGCGGCCAAGCCTTCTGGTCATTGGGCGGCTTGTTCATGGTCGACACGCCTGAACAGCGCCGTATGGGGATCAAAGACAGCCCAGAACTGGCGATGCGCGATTGGATGGGCTCAGCACAATTCGACCGCCCCGAAGACACGATGCCGCGCAAATGGGCGGAGGCGTATTTGGACTTTGCCGCAGGTGATATGAGGGCGTGGCTACATCAGATGGGACTACGATGGTTCCCCATTGTTGGTTGGGCCGAACGCGGCGGATCATACGCAGATGGGCACGGCAATTCCGTGCCACGTTTTCACCTAACTTGGGGCACCGGCGAAGGCATCATCGAACATTTCGTACGCCGCTGTTTGGAACATGAAAAGGCCGGTCTGATCACCTTCAAATTCAGACATCAAGTGGACCGGATCGAGATGGAGAACGGGGCGGCCAAAGGGGTTTCTGGCACCATTTTGGCCGACGATAATTCCTTGCGTGGGCAGAAAACCAACCGCGACGTTACCGGCGATTTTTCCCTGCGATCCCCGTCCGTTATTGTGACGTCTGGTGGCATTGGTGGTAACTTCGAAATGGTGCTAAAAGCGTGGCCGACAGATCGGTTGGGCCCTGCCCCCAAAGAGATGATCGCAGGCGTTCCAGCACATGTTGACGGGCGTATGATCGCGATTTCTGAAGCAGCGGGTGGCAATGTCATCAACGGCGACAGAATGTGGCATTATACTGAAGGCGTTAAGAACTGGGACCCAATCTGGCCCGCACATGGCATTCGTATTTTGCCCGGCCCATCCTCAATGTGGTTTGACGCGACGGGTAAACGGTTTGCCCCACCCAATTTGCCGGGTTTTGACAGCATGACATCGTTGCGCGAAATCTTGGCGACGGGGTATGATTACAGTTGGTTTGTCCTATCTCAAAAGATCATCGAAAAAGAGTTTGCCTTGTCAGGATCCGAGCAAAATCCAGACCTCACATCTGGCAAGTGGCTTGAGGTGATTAAGGCGCGTCTTCTGTCGGGTGGCGGTGCACCAAAACCAGTTCAAGCGTTTATGGAGAAGGGTGAGAATTTCGTTGTTGCCCAGACACTTGAAGACCTTGTCGCAGGTATGAACAAAATCGGTGATGATGATCTGATCGACGTTGAAAAACTACGCAGTCAAATCGTCGCGCGGGATGGGCAGATGGATAATAACTTTACTAAAGACGCGCAAGTCATGGCGATCCACGCCGCCCGAAATTATAAGGGGGATCGGTTGATCCGCACGGCAAAACCACACAAGATTTTGGACCCAAAAAACGGACCGCTGATTGCAGTAAAACTGAACATTCTAACGCGCAAAACACTGGGTGGATTGCATACGGATTTGGACAGCCGCATGATCGGCGCGAATGGCGAAATCGTACAGGGATTGTTCGCAGCAGGCGAGGTCGCAGGCTTCGGCGGCGGCGGGTATCACGGGTACAATGCCCTGGAAGGTACATTCCTTGGCGGTTGCATTTTTTCTGGTAGAAATGCGGGGCGATCCAAGTCGATTGCTTAAGATCGTACGGTGGTATTAATGCGTCGAACGCTGCCTGAATTGGACAGTCTTGTAGATTTCACCCTTGGAATTGTACAAGACTGCCCCACTCAAAACCGAAACTTTTGCCAAAATTTAACAAAATGTACAAACCGCGGATGACATTTGTACAATAAGTATCAACTTAGGTCGTTCGCACTTCGTTAACCAATATCGCAGATTAACAATTGCACGAGGTCTCTTAAAATCTTGTTTACTTATTCGCAGCGCGAGCAGCTTTTTCGGCGGCTCTGACTTTTTCGCCAGCCTTAACCACCTCTTTTTCTTCTTTGGTCATTTTGTTGCCCCAGCTGTTGTTGCTGATGCCCAAATCGCTTGGCATAGGCTTAGTTTTGCCAACGCTAACCTTGCCGCCTTTTTCGAGGAATTGTTTGATCAGATCTTCGTCAGTGGTTGGTTTGATGATTTGTTTCATAGTGCCGGACCTCTCAGGGAAAACGGAGACGATAACATTTTTTTAATCTTAAGTGACTATCACTCTGACTCACAAGGGCCAAAGGATTGGGATGACCGCTGATGCTAGGATACCAACACTTAAATTTAAAGGAATACCAACACGCATGAAATCTGTGAACTTGTAGCCACCGGGGCCATAAACCAACATGTTGGTTTGATACCCGATCGGTGTCGCAAAGCTGGCAGACGCGGCAACCATTACGGCGACCACCAGCGGACGTGGATCAATACCCAATGCAGTAGCCAGTCCGATTGCAATGGGTGTGACGACAACAGCGACGGCGTTGTTGCTGACCAATTCAGTCAGGACCGATGTCAGAAGATAGATCGCCCAAATGATTAGGAAGGGTGGCAGATTGCCCAATGCGGGTGCAATCGCGTTCACGATCAATGCAACCGCACCAGACGCTTCAAGGGCAGCCCCAATCGCCAGCATAGAGAAAATAAGCGCAAGAAGCCGACCATCAACAAACGAGAACGCTTCTTCCGCGTCAATACAGCGGGTGATCAGAACAAGTGAAACCGCCAGAATGGAAAGTAGGAAAATTGGTGCAACGCCAAAGGCAGCAAGTGTGACAATCCCAAAAAGGGCAACAAGCACGATTGGCGCATGGCTACGTCGAAACGCCCGGGCTGTGGGCTTCGAGACATCAACCATTTCCATCTCGATCGAGAGGCGCTGAATATCCGCTGGAGCCCCTTCGAGAAGTAGGGTGTCCCCAACTTTCACAATCAGATCATCCAACTGACGTCCGATGTTTTGGTTACGTCGATGCACTGCCAAAGGATAGACAGCAAAGCGACGGCGCAGACGCAACGATCCAAGGGACCGGCCGATCATTTTGCATCCCGGTGTAATCAGCGCCTCAACGGTGGTGGTTTCGACAGCAGACACTTGGTCCACACGTTTCAATTCTTTGTTGCGTTGGAGCGACAGCAGTTCGGTAATTTGGGTCCGTAAAACAACACGGTCCCCGACAGCCAATTCGACCCCCTGAAGGTTGCGCCGCAGCGATTGGTCACCACGAATAACATCGATCAGGCGCACACCTTCACGTTTGAACAATTGCACACCGGTGACTTCACGCCCGATCAGATTGGACTCAGGCGGAATGACCGCTTCGGTAAAGAACTTCATGCGTGTGCGATCAGACAGCAAGTCCGCCATGCTTTCGCGGTCGGGCAACAACGCGGGGGCGATGAACCGTAGATAAATCATGCCCCATATGACGAGGATGATCCCCAGCGGTGTAACCTCGAAAATCGTGAACGCCTTTAACCCTTGCGCGCGTGCCACACCGTCCACAAGCAAGTTGGTGGAGGTGCCGATTAACGTCAACGTACCACCTAGGATCGCGGCATAGCTAAGCGGGATCAACATTTTGGAGGATGCTATTCCCATCGTTTTCGCCAGTTGAATGAACACAGGGATCATCACCACAACAACGGGTGTATTCGACACAATCGCAGAAGACAGTACCACAAAGCCCATCAACATCACGATCGCCAATGCAGGATTGGTTTTCGCTATGCGATCCGCCTGCCCAGTGAAAGCCTCCAACGCCCCAGTTCTAACAAGCGCACCCATGATTATAAACATCGCCGCAATCGTCCACGGCGCGGGGTTGGACAAAACCTTGAGCGCATCCTGGTAGGGCAGCAATCCTAATCCAAGCATTAGCGCGGCGCCTGTGATTGCGACCACTTCAGTTGGAAAGGTTTCACGCAAGAACATGACGAACATGACCACGACCACTGCGAGGGTCAGGATTGCGCTGCCGGTTTGCGAAAGCTCAAAGAGTGCCATGATGTACCTGCGGTTATTTAGCCCCAGTTTGGTCGATTGCTGAAGGGGGTGCAACCGCTTCGCGACGGTTGCCAGATCTGCGTGGTTGCACCAAATACATGCCACCCAGCATAATCACCAAAGCCAACCAGATTTGAGGGGCGTAAGTCTCGGATAATATGAGCCTTGCCCAGAAAACTCCGCAGATTGTCACAACGTAGCTGACCTGCACGGCAAAAACCGAACCAGTTCGCCCCACCAACCAGACATAACCGCTGTAGACGATGACATGGACCACCGAACCTGCGATATGCGCATAATCAGGAAAGCCATATGGCGGCAACGGGTTGATCCATTGGCCTGAGATCAAAGCCAATGGCAGCGACAAAATCACCCCAACGATTGACGCACCGAACAGCACTTGGATTGGATCCATTCCGGCGGTGCCCCACTTGGCGACGTAATTGCCCTCAAACGCATAACAAGCCCCGCCAATCAGTGCGATCAGCACCCAGAATGTTGCGGCAGCTTGGGGCAGGCTGGCCGAAGGTAGAACGATGATCATCACTCCGAAAAAGCCAAGGATCAGCCCGCTTAAACGGCGAAATTCAAACTTATCGTTCCCTAGGGCAAGCGCTATGGGAAACGCAAATATCGGCACCATTGAAAGCAGGATCGACAGGATGCCAGAGGGCAAATGGACTGCGGCCTGATAAGTGGCGGAATTCGGAATCACGGTCCCAATCACCGCAATGACCAGATAGACCCGCAATTGCGGGACGCCCATTGGCAGCCCTTTGCGCCTGATCAAACTGACCAGCCCCATCAAAACGGCCCCAATCGCCGCTTGCCAAAAGATCAAGCCAAAGTGTTGATATCCTTCGCTCACCGCGACCTTGGACATGGGTTGGGTAAAGCCCCAACCTGCCCCTAAAAGCAGCAGGAACAGACCATACCCCAAAAGCTGTCTGGTGCCCACTTAGCCCATTGGCCCGGATTGCGACAGCAACCCGCCTTGGCGTACCATTTCGATCCGCGTGGCTTTGCCGGTTTGGTTGTCTGTCTCAATATAGACGCCTGACAAAGTTGCATCGCCATTTGCGGGCGTAAACCGTTCCTTAGGCATACCAGTGATAAAGCGACGCAAAGGTTCGTTCTTATCCATACCGATCACCGAATTATAATCGCCACACATGCCGCCATCAGTCAGATATGCTGTGCCTTTTGGCAAGATCATCGCGTCACTTGTCGGTACGTGGGTGTGTGTGCCAACAACAAGGCTTGCGCGCCCGTCGCACCAATGGCCCATCGCCATTTTTTCTGAGGTCGCTTCGCAATGGAAATCAAGAACGATTGCGTCGGCTTGGCCTCCAAGTGGATGCGTCTTGAACACGGGTTCGACCGCAGAAAACGGATCATCAAAGGGGCGCTTCATGAACACTTGGCCCAACGCCTGCATGACCAGAACCTTTCGGCCATTGTTGGCGGTGAACAGGCGTGCGCCTTTGCCTGGGGATGCCTTGGAAAAGTTCAAAGGTCGAATAATGCGCGGTTCATGTTCGATGAATTGCAGCATGTCTTTTTGATCAAACGCATGATCACCCAAAGTGACGCAATCGGCACCGGCCTCTAGGATCAGCTTGGCATGTGCCCCTGACAGACCCATGCCACCCGTTGCATTTTCGCCGTTCACAACGACAAAATCCAGCTTCCATTCTTCGCGCAGACGCGGCAGATTTTCGGAAATGGCGCGGCGTCCAGCGCGGCCCATCACATCACCAAGGAACAATATTTTCATGGGGTTTTTCCTATGCCGCTTGCAAGGGTTGGGCAAGAGGCATGTGGTTTTAAGGTTCGGATAGGTTGATTAGGTCTTGTGATATTTATGGATAGAAAGCTTGTAGATATCTTCTATTTTGCGTGTCCAATTACGAATAGATAAGGTCCGACAATAAGGGAAAACTAATGAATGACTGCGTCTTTTCGCCAGAAGTTTCGCCTCCATATTGTGCAAATTTTAGGTCATCGGCACTTATTACCTCACAAGGTATTCTGGGGACCGATCGTACAATTGAATTGGCAGGTCCCAAACACCTGAAAAATACTATTTCAAGTCCACTGCAGGGGCGTGAATATAGGGCAGAAACTAATGCACGCGTTAAAATCAATCACTTTTGAAGCCACATTGGCTCAGAAACAAAAGCAGTTGTTACTGGAACACCCTTTTTTCCGCGAGATGTGAGCCGTGTTTTGTCCGCAAATCTACGGTGTTTGGTGTCATGAGCTCCAACGAAATCACGTGCTAGCTGCCATTGAGAGCATTGGCCGAACTCGCTAATTCAAATGCGAATTGCACCGATCAATTCTAGCTTCGTGCTTAAACCCACTGCAGTATCTTAACTATTTTTCTGCTGAAGCAAGTTTTAACGCCAGAGCAACAAATACAACGCCAGAGATACGGTTGAGCCAAATTTGAGTTCTTGATGACCCTTTGATCCAATCTCCAAGTGCGCCTGCAGCAAGGGCAATCGAGCCAAAAATGGCAACTGTAGTAACCGCCATGAGTGCCCCGAATTGACAAAACTGAGCGGTCATTGATCCATTGGCCGGGTCCACAAACTGCGGCAAGAAAGCCAAGAAAAAAATCGTAATTTTTGGGTTCGCTATATTCATGAGAAGCCCGCGCAAGAACTGCTTGGGAACCGTTTCTGAATTCGTTTTGGCCCCTTTAAATTTATTCGTTGTTGCAATGAAAGCCGTCTATGCAAGGTAAAGAAGGTAAGCCGCGCCCGCGTATTTCGACACCACGAAGGCGTACTGCGACGTCTGGAATAGGACCGCGGCACCAAATGCCACCGCAGTTGTGTGAAACATTAGGCCAGATGCAAGTCCAAGCGTTACAATCAATCCAGCAAGTCGCCCATGCAGTGCTGATTGCGTGAGAACTAAGATATTGTCTGGACCGGGAACTGCTGCAAGTGCAGTAGCGACGCCGATAAAAACAAACATTACATCTAAAGGGATCATGGCTGCGCCTTCCTTAAGGAGGGTCATTGTAGATGCAACCACATGGCAAATATTTGAAGGCCCTAAAAATTTGCAGCATATTCGGCAAAGGTCTTCTTTGCCCGATAAGCCAACATCTGGAACTAAATCTTGTTTCAAATTTCTAACAGATTAGGTCGAAGGGGTGCTTTAAGCCCTTGCCTCTATTCAAGCAGGCAATCAATTTCAGCACTACCGGTTTTAAAACCATGCAATAGGTGGCTGCCCATCAACACTTACGTCAAATGGCGGCCTTATTGGTTTTGGGGTGAGACCCAAGGCTCCCAAATCCGCACCTTTTCAATTTGCATCATTTCAATCATGCGTTTTTGGTTCAACTCGATATCTTCAAATCGACATTGCAGTTCGCTGATTATTTTGCCGTTTTGGGATACCGTTATTTCACCGAACGTTGTGTCGCCAAAACGAGCTGCTGGAGAAAACTCTCCTTTTGGAACATCTTCCCAAGGGATCAAGAACCCCACAGTTATTCGGTATCGATACTGCGCATTCCTGAATTCGACTTCATCCCAAACAAATTGGCCGTTTCTGGTCGAAGGCACATATTCAAGTTTACCAATTGGTTCAGACAGCTCAAGTTGTGGCTGCTCATTTACTACGCCATATCTATAATATGCGGTGTCGTCATCGAAACATACAGAAACTTCGGTGTTCCGGTCCCTTAATTCGCAGGAAAAATACAGATTTTCTTCAGGTGCGCACACTGCATTTGCAGCGGATACCGTGCAAAACATGAATGCGGGTGCCAAAATTATTTTCATCGCCGCCCCCTCAAAGAAACAAGCGTAACAATTGGTAATTCGAGTACCTTTGTGACCCAAAAATTGTTGATGTCACCATACCCCCACAATCACTGCACCGACATACCAAATCCAAAACACTAGAAGCACAGCCGCTGTTGCCGCCAATAGCCCACGGGAAAATGTTGAGGGTCGAATGGCGCCAAAGAGGCAAATACAAGCGATAATAGGTAATGCTATTGGTAAGATAAGAACGAATATCACGGCAAATTTTCCTTGCTGCAGGCCCCCATTTTGTAACGCGAAGACCGTAGATAACAACGCTCCATCTACGGTATTGTCGCAGGAACATTTTACATGCGAACATTGGAGCTTTCCAGTTCACAAGATGCAGGCATTCACTGCTGTGGCCAATATGCGCTCACCAATTAAGTATAGAATTTGTCTGAGGGTGCGGATTCATCTGGGGTATGAACCCGTTCCATTCACCCTAGCCAAGGTTCAAACAGACGACCGCACAAAAGCATTGATGAATTCATGCCATCCAACTGATCAGGTAATGTCGGGTAAATGGCGTCTGATGTTTCACCTTTCCACACAGCTTCGATCGCATTTTCGGCCTCGAAAGATATATTTTCGGAACCTTCGTGCGCCACTTGAAACCAATGAGTTGCACGGTGATTTTATATTTCAAAATTTCTGTGCCGCACCCAAAAGTGAATCCAACTCCCGCGAGCTGTTTTGCGTAAACGTGGCAGTATGTTTATGACTGCCACGTCACCATATTAGTCGATAAAGATCACATCACCGTCCGCAGGATCATTCAGCACGGCACGATCGGTTCTGCCAGTATGTTTAATGTAGCAGCCATTCATCAAAAACGATGCTTTATAGTGCGTCTTACCATCTGTGTAAGTCACTTTTTCCAGGCGCAGCCATTTGGGTTCGGACCCGCCTGTGATGTGTTCGATGACGGCAGTTTTACCACTGGCGACGATCATCGCATCATCACCTAATTTTTCGTCGACTGAAGACGTAAATCCAAAAGACCAAACATTTTCAGACTTGTTATATACATGGCGGGTGCAGTCAGCAAAGGCAGGCTGTGACAGCAAGGCCAGGCTGGTAACTGCGGTGCTCAGCGTCACAGACATGTTTCTAATCGTCATCTTCATTAAATCTTGCTCCAAAATTGGAAATTTTCTATTTATGCTTTGCCCTAGAATTGAAGCATGACTGGGAAAGGATACTTTTCCAGTTTTTTGGAATAATCCGCACGTCTCAGACAAGCTGTCAATAAGTTCTAGTGTCACTCACCCGTAGAGAAATTCCAAGGCACTATTTTCTCTAACCAGTTAATTATGTGATCGATTACCCAGTTAGGGTTAGCGTTCGTGTTCAAAGTAATGTTCCTGATTTTATACCTATCCTGTGAACGCCCTTGCTTCACACCCTAAGAAATAGATGCCCTAAGATCAAACGCTTACGCTGCTTAGGTTTCCTTGTTGATTTCTTTCTAACCGCGCAACTTTGCTTGGTGATGAGCATTCCATAGTCCAGCATTAATTGCGGTTCCCTAATTTCTCCGAACTGGCCAAAGCTATCGGTTCACCAAAAGAAACTCTCAATGACTTTGAAATCTAAACCTTGCAGCATTTCCAAACACTCCCTTGATCCACTTTTGGATGGATCGAAGAAAAGGGTAGCAAGGTTTGTGTTACAGCCATCTCGACGACCCCAAGGGCACGGTACTGCGCACCATGGACAGGCAGCTATTATGGAACCCTGTCAATTGTGTCGATGCGGTGGGAATCCTCTGCGGTTGATCAGGCAATTTTAGAAAAGATGATTGATGCTAAGGGATAGCGTGCTGACAGCCAACGCTGGAAGATGTTTTGAAGTTGGTACGTCATGCCATCCAGAGGACGAGAAAATCACACCCTACAAATTAGGAAAATGCAAAAATCGCCTTTAGATCACAGCTGCTTTGGGGTGATCACGCCGTTTTCCGTCACAATCATGTCAAGCGGCTGATCAGTTGGTTCGAGCGGCAAACCCGACGCTTCTTGCCCTGCAAATGCAAATCCAATCGCTAGGGTCGCCCGTTTAGAGCGCAGCAATTCAAGTGTTCGATCATAAAACCCGCCGCCATAGCCCAAGCGTCCGCCATTTGTGTCGAATGCCACCAATGGGACAATCACAATCTCGGGCTCGAAGAATTCGTCCACCATGGGAATCTGAGCCCCGAAAGGCCCAGCTTTCATTTGCCCATCAGGTTCCCAACTTGAGAACAGCAAGGGTTCTCCTGCTTGAAGAATTACCGGCACGCCTACTTTGCCATAAGCCGCCGCTTCGGCCATTGCGGGCAAAGGGTCAATTTCGGTTCGGATCGGCATGTACCCTGATATCGGCACGCCACGATATCCTGCTAGCAGTGCTGATAAATGTCCCGCCGCACCGCCACTTTGCCCATCAAAAGCAGCCTTGCGCCGCACAAACCCGTCTTTGCGTGCTTGTGCTTTTATCGCAGCCAAGTCGGTCACAACAACACCATCGCGGCCAGTCCAAGAAACGCAAAGAAGCCAACGATATCGGTCACGGTTGTCACAAATGCGCCCGATGCCAGCGCAGGATCAACACCGACGCGATCCAAAATCACCGGAATAACGGTGCCTGCAAAACCAGCAACAACCATGTTTACCACCATCGCCGCTGCAATGACGTAGCCAAGCGCGGGCGATCCAAACCAGATCAGCCCCACAATCCCCATCACAATCGCAAAGATTATCCCATTCACCAGCCCCACCAGCACTTCGCGCCGGATCACCCGCCACACATTCGCGCCGGTAAGGTCTTTGGTCGCAATGGCCCGCACTGCAACCGTCAGCGATTGGGTGCCCGCATTGCCGCCCATTGAGGCCACAATTGGCATTAACACGGCCAAGGCCACGATCTGCGCGATCGCCATTTCAAATTGCGCGATGACCATTGAAGCTGCGATGGACGTCACCAGATTGACCGCCAACCACGGCATCCGCTGTTTTGTAGTCTCGATCACGCGGTCCGAGAGTGACCCCTCGCCAACGCCGGCAAGACGCATAATGTCTTCTTCATGCTCTTCATCCAGCACGGCCATCGCGTCGTCGATGGTAATCAAGCCGATCAATCGCCCTTCGCCGTCCACAACAGGGGTAGAAATCAGATGGTATTGGTTGAACGCATAGGCCACATCACCCTCGTCCTGATCGGCAGGGATGATTTGGAACACTTCCTCGACAATCGAGGTCAGCATCACCTCACGTTTTGAGCGCATGATTTTACCAAGTGCTACATTCCCAATGGGATGCAAACGCGGATCGACAAGCACGATGTGGTAAAAGTGGTCCGGCAACACATCGGGGTCAGCATTGCGCAGATAATCAATCGCTTGACCCACGGACCAATGTTCGGGGGCCATCACAACCTCGCGCTGCATCAAACGACCAGCTGAGAACTCAGGATAGCTAAGCGCTTGCTCAACAGCGGCACGGTCGATGTCCTCAAGAACCTCAAGAATGGCCTCTTGCTGCCCCTCACCCAAATCCTCGACCAGATCGACAACGTCATCGCTGTCTAGATCACGTACAGCTTCGGCCAGCACTTGCGGGGTCAGGACCGCAATCACCTCTTCGCGGATGCTTTCATCCAGCTCCGACAGGATGTCCCCGTCAAATTCACGATCATAGAGACGGATCAGGCGGGACCGATCAAAGGCGTTAATTTGTTCCAAAAGGTCAGCGATGTCAGCCGCGTGCAGCGGGTCCATCAGCTCACTCAGTTTGTCTTTATCTTCAATATCAACGGCATACAGGATCGCACTGATGTTTTTGCGGCTTAAAAGATAAGCCTCTTCATCGCGTGCGCCATTGGGCCCTTCGGCGGATATTTTTATGTTGTCTGTCATGTTGGACAGACCATAGGCGGGGGTCAAAGCACTGACAATGGGATCGGTGGGTGAAATGTCATTTACCCCGTGCTCGGGTCGGATTAAGCATAGGACATGACAGATTTAACTTTGCTTTGCGGTCAGGTGCTGACCTTTTCCGATGATCCCTTTGTGACGGCATGGCAGGACGCTGTGCAGGTAAACAGCACGGGTGGCGTGCTGATCCGTGGCGGTCTGATTGAAATGGTCGGCGATGCAGCGACGTTACGCGCAGGCCATCCGAACGCAAAGGTGGTGGAGTACGGTGACAAACTGATCCTACCTGGGTTTGTCGACGCACATGTGCATTATCCACAGACTGGGATCATCGCCAGCTGGGGAAAACGTCTGATCGATTGGCTGAACACCTATACGTTCCCAGAAGAAATGCGATTTGGCGATCCGGACTACGCCGTTGACGTTGCGGGGCGCTATCTGGATTTGACGCTGGCAAACGGCACCACAACAGTTTGTTCGTATGCTACCATTCATCCCACAAGCGTTGATGCGATATTTGAAGCGGCGGCCGCGCGCGGCCAACGTGTGGTTGCTGGCAAGACATGTATGGACCGCAATGCGCCAGACGGGCTGCGCGATACGGCCCAATCCGCTTATGATGATAGCAAAGCACTGATTGGCAGATGGCACGGGCAAGGTCGCGCACATTACGCGATCACACCAAGATTCTCACCAACGTCGACAGTTGAACAGCTCAGTGCTTTGGGCGCACTTTGGGCCGAACACCCAGAAGTTTTGATGCAAACCCATCTGAGCGAACAGGTGGATGAAATCGAATGGGTCAAAGGGCTGTATCCAGACGCGCGTGATTATCTCGACACTTACGAGGCGCATGGATTGCTAGGTGCCCGCGGCATCTACGGCCACTCGATTCATATGGAACCTCGCGAGATGGATCGCCTATCTGAAATCGGCAGTGCGGTTGTGCATTGCCCAACCTCTAATACATTTATTGGGTCAGGTTTGTTTGATCTGGCTGCGATGAAGGCACATTCAATTCCCGTAGGATTGGCCACAGACACTGGGGGCGGGTCGTCTTTTTCAATGCTAAGAACAATGGCAGCAGCCTACGAGGTTGCGCAACTGCGCGGCGTGGCGGTGCATGCCAGTCAATTGTTGTGGCTGGCCACCGCCGGATCTGCGCGAAGCCTGCATTTGCAGGATCATATTGGATCACTGAAGGTTGGAAATGACGCGGATATCTGTGTGCTTGACCTTGCCTCAACCCCCGCAATCGCACAGCGCAGCCTCCGCGCAAATGATATTTGGGAAGCTGTATTCCCAACAATCATGATGGGTGATGATCGCGCAGTTGCTGATGTTTGGGTGAACGGTGTGCGCCGCGCATCACTTGCTTGAGGCTTTGCCTCAAACTCCAGAGTATTTTTGGTCAAAAGGAATTGTGAAGGTCAACAAGGTTTGGCGAGGACCATCACCCATGTGTTGCCATCCCCACGTGCAAGGCCAAATTCGCCCGCCTTCTTGTGGATCATATTCTTGTAATGCCCCTTTGAGGTGGTCCAAGCCTGCATTGCCGCGTCAAGGCTGCGTTGCCCTTGTGCGATATTTTCAGCGACAAAACACCATTTATAGCCCTGTGCAGTTGTGCGATCCCCGACCGAAGACCCATTTGCACCCGTATGGCCAAAGTAGCCTTTAGCCGCCATCTCATTGGCGTGTGCGGCTGCGGCCTTCTCAAGCGACACAGAATAGTTAAGCGCTTTGCGGCGCTTGTCTTTGCGAAGATCGTTGATCATCTGCGTCGCCGCAGGGTCAGCGAAAACAGGGGCACCCAATGAACAAGCGAGCGTTAGAACCACAAGAATATGTTTCATAGATTGTCCCTCAAAGCGCGTGCCAGTTGGTTTTGTTTGGCGATCACCGATCCCAAATCGATGGTCGTCATTTGGCCATCGCGCACGATTTGACGTCCCTCAACCACCAAATGCCGCACCTTAGTTGGGCCGGCCAACAACAAGGCGGCAGGGTCCCATGATCCTGCGCTTTCGATGCCAGTTGTGTCCCAAATCGCGACGTCCCCACGACAGCCTGCTTGTAAACGTCCACATTCAGGTCGGCCCAGCACATCAGCGCCGCCCCGTGTTGCGATTTCCAAAGCCATGCGTGCACTCATTGCATCAGCGCCATTTGCGACCCGTTGCAACAGCATCGCTTGGCGTGCCTCGGCTATTAGGTTCCCAACATCATTGCTGGCTGATCCGTCCACGCCAAGCCCGACAGGAACGCCTGCGTCATACATGCGCCGTACTGGCGCAATTCCACTGCCCAGCCGGCAATTTGAACAAGGGCAATGGGCGACACCCGTTTTGGTGCGCGCAAACAACGCAATCTCTTCAGCGTCTAATTTGACGCAATGAGCGTGCCACACGTCAGGACCCGTCCAACCCAAATCTTCAGCATATTGCCCGGGTCGTTTGCCAAATTTCTCAAGGCTGTAAGCGATGTCCTCTTCGTTCTCAGCCAAATGGGTGTGCATCATCACACCCTTGTCCCGTGCCAAAATCGCAGCGTCGCGCATCAATTCTGTGCTGACTGAAAACGGTGAACAGGGGGCCACGCCAACGCGGCACATTGAGGCTGCGGAGGCATCGTGGAACCCGTCGATAACCCGAATACAGTCGTTCAAGATCGCGGCTTCGTCCTCGACAAGACTGTCTGGTGGCAGGCCGCCATCGCTCTCGCCGATGCTCATCGCGCCGCGCGTTGGTTGGAACCGGATGCCCAATTCAGCGGCAGCGTGGATTGTGTCCTCAAGTCGTGAACCATTAGGGTAAAGGTACAGATGGTCCGAGCTAAGTGTACACCCAGACAACGCCAATTCGGCCAGCCCAACTTGGGCAGAAGTGAACATGTGGTCCGGCGTGAAGCGTGACCAAATAGGATAAAGTGTTTGCAGCCAGCCGAATAGCAAGGCGTCTTGCCCGCCCGGAACTGCCCGCGTGAGGGATTGATACAAGTGGTGGTGCGTGTTGACCAAACCGGGTGTTACGACACAGCCTTTCGCATTGATCACCTCGCCCGTGGTGGTCAACCCATGTCCAACGTCAATGATTTGTCCATCACGGATCAATATATCTGCACCGCTTAACTCGCGACGCGTGTCATCCATCGTTAGGATTGTATCTGCATTTTTGATCAAAACTTCGGTCATGGGAACATCCTTAAGATAGCCAGCGCTTCGGCGTGGATTTCTGCGTTGGCCGCAGCAATGGCGCGCCCACCATTATGGGCCGGTCCGCCAGTCCAGTCGGTCACAATGCCGCCTGCCCCGTGGATCAATCCAATTGGACCTTGGATATCATATGCGTTCAATCCTGCCTCAATCACCAGATCGATTTGCCCTGCAGCCAACAACGCATAGGCGTAACAATCCATACCGTAGCGGGTCAGCAACGCCTGCTTGGACACCGCCTCAAAACCAGCCCGATCTTGGGCCGTTCCCACTTCTGGAAAAGTTGTGAAAACTGTCGCTTCGGCTAAAGGACGCGATGACCTTGTTTTGATAGGACCAGCGCCATGTGGTCCTTTGAAATCGGCCCCTTTGGGCGTGCCAAGAAATCGTTCGCAAATATATGGTTGATCGATCAGGCCTATTTGTGGGCCATGTTCATCACCCACCGCAATCAAGACACCCCACGTCGGAGTGCCAGATACAAATCCACGCGTGCCGTCAATCGGATCCAAAACCCACGTCAGGCCACTTGTCCCAGACTTGGTGCCAAATTCTTCGCCCAAGATCGCATCATCGGGCCGCATTTCTGACAACACGTCGCGCATGGCTTGTTCGGCCGCTTTATCTGCGATGGTCACAGGATCGAACCCTGTTTTCAGTTTGTTTTCAGCCGTTAAGTCAATAGCGCGGAAATGCGGTAGGATGGCGGTACGCGCCGCATCCGCTAAGACATGCGCAACAGCGACAAGCGCATCATGATCGTAAGGTGTATATGTCATAAAAAAGGGGTGCCATTTCGCACCCCGAATTGCAATCATTCTTGGCAGCAGATGCTGTTTCTAAGACCACAGCAAAACCAGTTTCAAACCTCAATCAAGGTTCAAACTAAGCAACGTCGCTAAGAACACGGGCCAATTCAAACAAGCGGCGGCGTTGATTTTCCGGGATCGAATAATAAGATCGCACAAGATCCATCGCCTCTTTGTCTTTCAAAAGGTCTGCGGGTACCTTTGCCACATCCCCTGAGACGCGAGCCTCAGCGTTTTCCATACCCTCAAAGAAATGTGCCGCCGGTACACCCAACGCTTCAGATATATCCCAAAGTCGTGACGCGCTTACACGGTTCGCACCCGTCTCATACTTTTGAATTTGTTGGAATTTGATCCCAACCAGTTCAGCAAGCCCTTGCTGCGTCATTCCAACTAGCCAGCGTCTTTGGCGCAATCTCTGACCGACATGAATGTCTACCTTATGTGGCATACTATTTCCTACTTTTATTAGCTCGGATCATTCCATCCCGTGTTTGGAAAAATCGAAAGTGAGACTTTTCCACCAACAAAAAGTGTTCATTGAGCTCGTATATTCTTTGGAAATATGCGTCAATTTGGCTCAATAATCAACAATAAGAACGCCCCAATAAGGCGAGTAAACTACGGGCTAATACGCTTAAGGGGTTGTTTGGATGATCTTTTCGGTAGGCATAAGGTTCAAGTGATTTCCTAAACTTGCCCTAAGCCAGCCAAAATAAATAACTTATTCACATAGCAATAGTTGATTATATGAATTTATTTTCATCAATGCGATTTCCATTCTCGCGCGTTCTTCGCCTTTATATTGATACAGTTTCAATATTTACCCAGCAATGCAGGGTATGTGTTTGCCCTCTTACCGCCTGATATACATCAAACTGCGCGAAGTTTCGCCTGCTCTGCGCCGCCAAAAGCGCGCCGCAACAAGTCAGCAAGCGAGTCGTGCACGACATTTTTGGCCCCACCCGCCCCGTATAAATTCACCCTTTGCGCTGGCAGTTCGGGCAAGCTGTTATTGTGGTCAATCCGCTCAAGATGCGGCGGCTCTGTGCCCTCAATCATTGTGTGGACAGCCAAATCGGCACTTACCGTCGCCTCGATCGTCCGATCGCTGTCGGTTTCCACAACCACGTCCCATTCAATTTCAGCCATGTCCAACTTTTCAATCACACGTGGACGGAATGTACATTTGCGCCCAAATGCCAGACGCAATGGTCGTTGACGCCACGCCGATCCGCTCGGTGCCCCAATCCAACACAGTGGTTTTGTACACAGGGTTTCCCCCCCTGGCCCAAGTTCTGTTTCGGTGGTCAGGATCAAATCGCAGCTGCCTTTGCTGAAATCGTCAAACAGACTGCGGGTATAGGATGTGATCAATTGAACTTTGACCCGGGGAAACGCAGCGTTGAATTGCCGTAGAACCTGCGGGATCACTGGGTAAACAATGTCATGTGGTACGCCCAGCGTGATTTGCCCCTCGTAAGCTTGATCGGTCAGGCGGGTGATCACCTCGTCATTTAGTGCAACCATGCGACGGGCATACACTAAGAGTTGTTCACCTGACGCCGTTAGCGCGATGGTGCGCCCGGAACGGTCCAACAATTCAAGCCCCAACAGCTCTTCCAGCCGCTTAAGCTGCATCGAAACAGCAGATTGGGTCAAATGCAGAAACCCAGCAGCCCGTGTCACGCCACCAGATTCGGCCACCGCCACAAAAGAGCGTAGCGTGGTTACGTCAAGATTTCTCATCCATCACCATCCTTGATGTATTGCATCACAACCATTCGTTTTCCAAATGTAACGCGATACGGCATACACATCAACAAGTTTGATGCGTTCGGTCGAATTCATCGCATTCAGTTACTCAAGGAGAAGTATCATGGCCTATATTGAAAACAACGCTTGCCACGCAGCCCCTCGTTCAACCGCGTCTTTACGCCAGTTTTACAACGTTTGGCACAGCCGCCGCGCCCTTGCTGCATTGGATGACGCCGCCCTAAACGACATTGGCCTGTCCCGTTTCGATGCCCACACTGAAGCCAACCGTCCGTTCTGGGATGTACCAAATACGTGGCGCAAGTGACACTGGCGTTAACTTCGATAAATTTGCCGCATGTTTTGGATCGAAATGACTTGAAACATGCGGCCTATGCCCCAATATTCAGAACATAGAAAACGCGGGAGGACCTTGCGTATCATTTTGTTCTTAATGGAGGTCATCAATGGCTGACGTGAATACAATCCGGAGTGCGGCCGGATCCAGCGCCGCCAATATCGATGCGGGCCTGCGCGCCCACATGAATAAAGTTTATGGTCAAATGTCGATTGGCATGTTGATCACAGCGCTGGCCGCTTGGGCCATTGCCGGTTTGGCAGTGACATCCGACCCGTCTGCAGCTGCTATGAACGCTGAAGGCGCTGTTTACGCATTGCGCGAAGGGTCATACCTGACCGGTCTTGGCCAAATGCTTTACACCACGCCACTGCGTTACGTCGTAATGTTTGCACCGCTCGCCTTTATCTTCTTTGGATGGGGCGCATTGATGAGCCGCGGTTCTGCCGCTGCAGTCCAATTGGGTTTCTTCATCTTCGCCGCCGTTATGGGCGTGTCGATGAGCTCGATCTTCTTGGTTTACACGCCATATTCGATCACACAGACCTTCCTAGTGACTTCAATCGCGTTCGCTGGTCTTAGCCTTTATGGCTACACCACCAAGAAGGACCTGTCCGGCATGGGCACATTCCTGATGATGGGTGTTATTGGCCTGATCATTGCGATGGTTATCAACATGTTCTTGCAATCTTCAGTGATGATGATGGCAATCTCAGCCATTGGTGTTGTGATCTTTGCAGCACTGACAGCCTATCACACGCAGGAAATCAAACGCACGTATGTGGCTCACGCCCATCACGGTGACCAAGAATGGTTGGACAAAGCTGCCTCAGACGGTGCGCTTTCCTTGTACATCTCATTCTTGAACATGTTCCAGTTCCTGCTGATGTTCATGGGCTCACAAGACTAAACGTCATTACTATTTGATGTGATCAGGGCCACCCTATTAGGGTGGCCTTTTTTCGTGGTAAGACAAGGAAGCTAAAGATGTTGGAACTGCGCCCAAATTGCGAGCTGTGTGATTGCGACTTACCACCCGAAGATAACCGCGCCCGTATCTGCAGCTATGAATGCACGTTCTGTGTGGAGTGCGTGGACAACGTGCTGAGCAACGTATGCCCCAATTGTGGTGGCGGCTTTGTCCCCCGTCCGATCCGCCCCTTGCTGGCCAGACGTGAGGGCGTAAGCAGGCTGGATCACCTCCCAAGCACCAAACGCCGATATACAAAATACACGAGGGCCGAGTTGCTTGCGTTTGCGACCCTTCATAAAGACGTGGATCCGACGGAACGATAAAAGATGACATGCCGAGGCTGTGCTATGGTGCTGGGATACAAAGGAACGTGAAATGTCTGACTTATCTACCGTGATAAACTGGCGGCGACGCGACAACCTGACCACATTGTCGGGGCAACCGACAGAAGCGCAGTTCGCCCAATTCAAGACTAGCGGTGTGACCCATGTCATCAATTTGGGCCCACACACCAACAAAGGTGCCTTAAAGGACCAGACAGGATGTTTGGCAGACCTTGGCCTGAAATACACCTACATCCCCGTCGATTTCGAAAACCCAACACAGGCAAACTTTAACGCGTTTTGCGCGGCCTTGGCGCAATCACAAAATGATACTATTCACGTCCATTGCATCTACAATGCACGGGTCTCTGCATTCTATTACCGCTATGCGCTTGAGGGGCTTGGCGGCGAGGTTCAGCCAGCGTTTGAACTGATGGACAGCATATGGCGACCGGGCGGTGTTTGGGCGCAATTCGTTGGTAAACCACAAGACGCAGATCTACCTATTCGTTATGCGGGATATGACTACTAGAGCCAAGTCAGGGGGAAGATGTGGCGTGCATTGGCGCATCAAACGCTGTTCGTTGAATTTAAGGCACAACTTGCACGCATGCCAAAACTGGTTATTATTTAGCTATTAGGCGCCCATTTTTTGGCTGGAAACACATGTTTCGCTTGTTAGGCTTTTTGAGGCGTGCGTCTCAAACGATCCCAGACCATCCGTCAGGATCGATAAAACAAGGGTATAGCCATGCATAAAATTTCATCTTCCATCGCGCTCCTTATTTTCAGCGCAACATTTGCCAGTGCAGAAATGACGCTGGCTTTTAAATGGGGCAACATACCCAGTTGCACCTCTGGGAATCCTAACCGCGTCGCCAACCCAGAATTTTCTTTAAAGGGCGTCCCAGACGGGACAACAAAGATCGTGTTCAAACTGACAGACCTAAATGTGCCGGGCTATAATCATGGCGGGGGAAGCGTAAAGGTAAATGGCTCGGGGAAAATTCCGTCTGGCGCATTCAAGTACAAAAGCCCATGCCCGCCAAATGGAATCCATACATATGAATGGAGCGCCGTCGCTAAAAAAGGATCAAAAACTCTGGCAAAGGCAAAGGCACGCCGTAAATACCCCGAGTAAGACACCTGAGCGTGGCGTCATCCCACGCTAAGTTCCAATTGGAACTTGGGTACGTCAGAAATGCAAAAAGCCGCGCAAACCGCGCGGCCTTTAGAACGTGTAATCAGGTCAGATCTTACTTGATCTTGCCTTCTTTGTACTCAACGTGCTTACGCGCAACTGGGTCATACTTACGTGCGACCATCTTTTCAGTCATTGTACGTGCGTTCTTTTTGGTCACATAGAAGTGGCCTGTGCCCGCGGACGAGTTCAAACGGATTTTGATCGTGGTTGGCTTCGCCATGTGTCTTCTCCTAGTGCGCGGCTCCCTCGACTACAATCGTGTGGGAATACGCGTGAATTCTTGATTTATGGCTTCTACCCCGTACACCCTCCGAGTCAACCGCAAAAACGGGTTGATCAGCGGTCAGTTGGTTAAAAACCTATGATGCGTGATTAAAGTTCGATGCGGATGTCGTGAATCCACAATTTCGCAGGTCGAGACAACATAAAGACCACCACGTCCGCAAGATCATCTGGTTCGGTAAAGATGTGATTTGGGACCTCTTCGCCCGCTTTGGCGAACATTTCTGTATTTGTCCCACTTTGGTAAAGGCCAGCAACGCGCACACCGTTTGCGCCCTCTTCTTCTTTCAGCACCTCGGTAAAGCCGCGTGCGCCATATTTCGTGGCCGTATAAACTGACTGGCCACCTTGCGCCACGACACCTGATTTGGAAATCACATTGAGAATCGCACCCTCGTCAGCCGCGCGGATCGTGGGAAGCGCCGCCTGCGTCATTTGCATAAGCCCCGTTAGATTCGTTTGCACGGTCGCTTGCAGCATTTCAGGGCTGATCGTATCGAGTGGCCCCGCCTTGTGCCAGATACCAGCATTGTTGATCAGAATGTCTATGCCGCCAAAATCAGCTTTGATTTTCACAATCGCCGCATTGATTTGCGCTACGTCTTGCAGATCACACACAATGCCTGCGGCCTTCGGTGCACCGGCCGCTAGGGCCTCTTGCTCCACTTTAGCCAAGCGTTCTGCATTGCGGCCAAGCAGCGCCACCTGCACGCCTTCAGCGGCTAACTTCAAGCAGATATGACGTCCGATGCCGTCACTGCCGCCTGTTACGACGACGATTTTTTTTTTGAGGTCCATTGCGCTGCTCCAAACGTGAAAAAATTTAGCGAACGTGTTTCATCCCCTGACCTGCACTGCAAGTCGGGGTAAAAAGTAAATATGCGCGGAGGGCCTGTAAGCCGGATTCTGTCTAGATACGTTGCCGCACCCGAGATAGTCATTCATCTTAGCCCGCAGTTGCCTACGCGCCTCTAGCTGCCAACCCGGACCTGCTGGGGCAAAAGCAGCCCCGCCACTCACCCGAAGGCAAAGCGGCACGCGGTCCCTATTTGGCATTGCTCCTGGTGGGGCTTGCCATGCCGGTCCGGTTGCCCGTCCCGCGGTGGGCTCTTACCCCACCGTTTCACCCTTACCTGCGTGTGATATCGGTTGCCCGATCCGCACACAGGCGGTCTATTTTCTGTGGCGCTTTCCCTAGGGTTGCCCCCGCCGGGCGTTACCCGGCACCATTACTTTGTGGAGTCCGGACTTTCCTCGAAGTTGTTGCCAACCCCGCGACCATCCAGCCCTCCGCGCACGGGCCTTTTGCGTGTTGTTGTGGCTCGGGTCAATGGGCGGGTTTGTGTTCGATGTGAGTTCGGGAGCCTCTGGCAGGGATATTTTCCGCCAAGAGAAGTCAAGTTTAAGCTTTTAGGACAACATGGTCGTTTTGTGAAAGCGGGCCAGTGGCTGATTGGTTCCAGCGCAAGCGAACGGCTTGAAGCAAGTCATCAGGTGCAACCGTAGTGTCGTAACCTGCGCTTCCTGCCAATGTCGTAAAATCATCCGCCGAGCAGCCTTTGGGCGGTGACTTTGCCGCTAAATCTTGTCTGGCGAGCCGTGCCCAATCAAAGCGCGGGCCTGGATCAACTTTTCGCCCTGGCGCAAAATCGGAATGGCCGATCACCCCTTCAGGTGGGATATTCCAGCGGTCCATAATCTGTTCCAGCAAGGTTTCTAAGCTGTGCATCAGCCGTTCCGAAAAAGGGTGGCTGCTGTCATTGTCCAACTCGATCCCGATAGAGCGCGAATTAATGTCGTCTTGTCCGTGCCAACGCCCAGCGCCTGCATGCCATGCCCGCATATCTTCAGGAACCAATTGCGTAATTTCGCCCGTGTTGGCGATCACATAATGGGCCGAGACCTCGGCGATTGGATCGCACAATCGTTCAATCGCCGCCTCTGCCGATGTCATAGCAGTATAGTGAATTACAATCAGTGTGGGCCGCAGGCCATCACGACGTCGCCCACAATTTGGAGAAGGTCTTTGCCGGATCACCCGCGATATTTGGACGGGTTCCATCCGCAGGCATACCCATCACCATCAGGATCAAGCGCTAGGCGATCTTTGCTTGGGCCACCGCGCCCAAGGAAGTCGATCTGCGCCTCATCTGCGGTGCTATATACTGCGCAATTACGGCTGGTCTTAGCAGCGGACGAAAACCCAAGGCGGCGGTGAACTTGGGTGCCACGCGGGTGCTTGGTTTCAAGAGCATAGGCCACCACGTTAGGTTGCTGTGTGCCGCTGCGGCTTGGCAATGCGGTGGGTTGAACGACGGCATATCGCGCGCGGTTGGCTGCGATACGCGCCTTATCGCTTTCGATCGATTGACGCCCTGACACGGCCCCAAAATCATTCTCGTCCGAGATGCCTGCGTTGTTCACAGCCAATGGTGCAGGATTAGAGGGGCTGGCATTCACAACGTTGCGCCCACCGACGACCGAGGTCCGTGGACCCGTGCTGATCGCCCCACTACTTGGTACTGCCGTGGTCGCAGAAGCGGTTGGTAGGATTTGCGGCGCAGGTGTCGCTAACGCGACTTGCGCAGGAGTAAGTGTAGATTGAGCGGCGGGTTGCGCAATGGGCAGCGGAGGCCGCGCTTGGGTTGCTTGGTTTTGCGCATTGCTAGACGGCAAAATTTGGGACTGAACGGTCAGTGGCGCATCCAACTTGGCACGCGCAGCAGCAGATGTATCAAATCCAACGCCGCGCCCTGGTGCCCCTGCACCGCTTTCGGGAAGTGCGGGTTGGCAAGCAGCCAAAGCACCCAGTGCCCCAGCCATCAATGTCAATCGGATCGTCGTCATATTATCTGCCTTCAATTCGCTTGTGCGGTTCGCTTATATGCGCTGCTCTTTTCGCAGATTTACCACCATTTGGTCGGTTTGGCTACAAACCCTGCGGCCTTTTCCAAAGCATAAGCGGAAGACAGCAAATCGCCTTCTTCCCATGGACGTCCGATAAGTTGCAGACCCATTGGCAAACCTTTGGAATCTAGCCCTGCTGGGACAGATATACCGGGCAGGCCCGCCATGTTAACAGTCACAGTAAACACATCGTTCAGGTACATCTGCACCGGATCAACATCGGTCATTTCGCCCAAGCCAAAGGCTGATGTGGGTGTCGCAGGTGTCAAAATTGCATCAACCCCAGCCGCAAACACGTCCTCGAAATCTTTCTTGATCAAGGTCCGGACCCGACGCGCACGGTTGTAATAGGCGTCGTAGAATCCAGCGGACAACACATATGTCCCGATCATCACACGGCGCTGCACCTCTGGACCGAAGCCTTCGGCGCGGGTTTTCTCGTACATCTCTGTGATGCCGTCGCCTTCATCCAGTTTGGCGCGGTGGCCGTAGCGCACACCATCATAGCGGGCAAGGTTTGATGACGCCTCCGCAGGCGCAATTACATAGTAAGCAGGCAGTGCGTATTTGGTGTGTGGCAGGGAGATATCGACGATCTCGGCCCCTGCATCGCGCAACATATCGGCCCCGTTGGCCCATAGCTTTTCGATCTCTTCGGGCATGCCATCCATGCGGTATTCTTTGGGCAGGCCAATCTTCTTGCCCCGAATGTCGCCCGTCATCATTGCCTCAAAGTTCGGCACGGCCAGATCGGCGCTGGTGCTGTCCTTTGGGTCATACCCACACATGGTTTCCAACATGATCGCCGCATCGCGCACGGATTTGGTCATGGGACCTGCTTGATCGAGGGAGGAGGCAAATGCGACCACACCCCAACGTGAGCAACGGCCGTATGTTGGCTTGATCCCAACCGTTCCAGTGAACGCGGCAGGCTGGCGGATCGATCCGCCCGTGTCAGTGCCAGTCGCCGCAAGGCAAAGGTCAGCAGCAACAGCAGCGGCAGACCCACCGGAGGATCCACCCGGTGTCAGATCGCGATCATCGACTTTCCATGGATTAATCACATTGCCATAGACAGATGTTTCGTTGGACGATCCCATCGCGAATTCATCCATGTTCAGCTTGCCCAGCATAACCGCGCCGCTGTCCAGTAGATTGCCAGAGACTGTGGATTCATACTCTGGCAGGAAACCTTCCAAGATGCGCGAACCGGCTTGGGACGGGACACCTTTGGTGCAGAACAAATCCTTGATCCCAATCGGCAGACCACACATCGCAGGCGCATCACCCGCAGCAATACGGGCATCAGCAGCCGCGGCTTGGGTCATCGCGATTTCTGGCGTATGGTGCACGAAGGCGTTCAACGCGCCTGCGCCGTCGATGGCTTTCAAACAAGCCTCGGTCAGTTCTTTGGATGTGGTGGAACCAGCGCGAAGCGCGTCACGGGCTTCAGCTAAGCCAAGGGTGTTCAGATTGGTCATATTTTATCTTTCTCAAATCGGACGTGGCGCAGAACGCCGCACAAGCACTTCGTTTAGAAGCTGCTCACTCCATAACCTTAGGCACAGCAAAGAAACCTTCACGCGCATCTGGTGAATTCTTCAACACAGCCTTTTGTTGCGACCCATCCGTCACCACATCAGCGCGGCGTTTCAAACGCTGCGGCGTCACCGATGTCATCGGCTCAACACCTTCAACATCAACCTCGTTCAACTGCTCAATAAAGCCGAGGATCGTGTTGAATTCAGCGGCCAGTGCAGGCAACGCGTCATCTTCAACTTTAATACGCGCCAATTTGGCGACGCGGGCGGCTGTGCTTGGATCAATCGACATGGGTGTCCCTTATCTGCTTAAGTGCGGTTTACCCCCACTCAAGCGCCCTCGCAACCCTCTGGACGGCCCAATCACTTTGTGGCCTATTCACTGTAACACAGTCAGCGGAGTGACGAGATGAAATTGACCCTACACCATGTGAGTTTTAGCAGCGAAAATGTCAGTCGGTTAGATGCGTTTTACAATGATATTCTGCAACTGCCTGCGGTCAGCGAAGACATCCCCAAACAAGAAAAAAACAAAGGCTATGCGGGGCAACTGGCGTTTCGCACAGACGGGGCTGTTCAAACACATATCGCGCAAAAGGACCTAAGCATCGGGTTCAAGACTGGGCACGCGGTTAATCCGGTTGAACGCGGACATATCGCGTATCGCACCGATGACATCGAAGCGTTTAAGGCGCATCTTGAGGTAAAAGGTGTGCAATATTCCGATTTTGGGCACACGGCCGCCAAGGAATGGCATCAAATCTTTTTCTACGACCCTGATGGAAATATCATCGAGGTCCATCAGGTCGACGCATAAACCACCTTCTCTATCACTAACATTAGGAACCAATATGAACATCATCTGGCTTGGCCACGGCAGCTTTCGAATCGAAATAGAAGACCAAGTGCTGTTGATTGATCCGTGGCTTACGGGCAATCCAATGCTGGCAGCGGATCAACACGAGGCAGCGTTGGCTGGCGGGACCGATATCCTGGTGACCCACGCCCACTTTGATCACGTCGCTGATGTTGTCGAGATTTCCAAACAACTGAACGCGCCGCTGTCTGGCATGTACGAACTGGCGCAGCATTTGCATGAACAAGGGGCGATTGAAGGCGATGCCTTCAACATGGGAGGCACAATCACACGTGGGACTGTGCAAATTTCGATGGTACCTGCGTCGCATTCATCAACAATTATGGAAGGTGACAAGCGCCTTTATATGGGAACCGAATCTGGGTTCATCATCTGGGGCGAAGGGCACTGCATCTACGTCTCTGGCGACACTGGGATCATGGCTGACATGGATTGGATCGGGGATTTCTACAAACCTGACATTGGAATCCTAAGCGCAGGCGGTCACTTTACAATGGGCATGGCAGAGGCTGCATATGCTGCCAAACGTTACTTTGACTTTAAGACAGTGATTCCATGTCACTACAAAACGATGCCGATGCTGGAACAATCCGCGCAAGTGTTGGCCGATGGCCTGCCAAGTGTGAACGTCATTGAACCCGAAGTAATGAAACCCATCAGCTTCTAAGCTTTTCGCCGTCCCTGAAAGAAATCACGCAACAATTCCTGCGCAGGGGCGGCGTCTATTCCATCATAAACCTCTGGGGCGTGATGGCACTGGGCATGGGAAAACACCCGCGCGCCCTGCTCTACCCCGCCAGATTTCGGATCGCTTGCCCCGTAATACAGCCGCGCAATACGCGCATTGCTGATGGCGGCAGCGCACATCGGGCATGGCTCAAGCGTCACATAAAGATCGCACCCATTCAGGCGTTCTGCGCCCAACGCAGCACAGGCGGCACGGATCGCCAGAACTTCGGCGTGGGCTGTAGGGTCGTTCAATTCACGGGTGCGATTGCCTGCCGACGCGACGACCTGACCATTGCCATCCACAATCACCGCGCCGACGGGCACTTCGCCCCGATCAGCTGCGGCTTGCGCCTCAATCAGCGCCTCTGACATGAAAGACTTAAAAACCATTGCCCCAAATGCCACCAAAATAGGTATTTTGGCAAGCAGGCTTGGGCTTTCGCAAGTCAGCTGGATAGTCTAGAGCGGGCGAATGACAAAAGATCAAAAAGATTCCAAGCCCGCAGGTGCCCCAACGGGTGACCGCATCGCCAAAGTCCTCGCACGTGCTGGTGTTGCCAGCCGTCGTGAGATTGAACGTATGATCGAGGCGGGCCGCATTTACATGAACGGCGCGAAGGTTGAACGCGCCGCGATCAACGTCACGGCCAACGACGTCATCACTGTTGATGGCAAACCCGTTGGCGAACCCGATGCGCCGCGCCTGTGGCTTTATCACAAGCCCGCTGGTCTGGTCACATCTGATCGTGACGAAAAGGGCCGCAAGACTATCTATGACGAGATGCCTGACGATTTGCCGCGTGTTCTGGCCATTGGACGGCTCGACATTAATTCCGAAGGCTTATTGTTGCTCACCAACGACGGTGGGATCAAACGCAAGCTTGAACTTCCATCTACTGGCTGGCTCCGCCGCTACCGTGTGCGCGTGAATGGCCGCCCCTCCGAGGATACATTTGCGCCTTTGCGCAATGGCGTCATCGTTGACGGTGAGAAATATCAGGCCATGCAGGTTACGATTGATCGCCAACAAGGCGCGAATGCTTGGCTAACTGTTGGCCTGCGCGAAGGTAAAAACCGCGAGATTCGCCGCGCGATGCAAGACGTTGGCCTAAGCGTGAACCGTTTGATCCGCGTCAGTTACGGTCCATTTCAGCTGGGCGAAATTAAGCCGGGCGAAGTTGACGAAATCCGCCGTAAGATCATGCGCGACCAGTTGGGCCTTGATGCAGGTGCCGCTGATGAAACAGCGAAGCCAACAACCGTCAAACGTGGCGCAAAAGGTGAACGCAAAGAACCCATTTCGCGCAAGCCTTCCGAACAAGGACGCACGCGCAACATGGCGCGGTCCGAAGCGGATCGTAAAGCCAACGCCAACGCTGGTCCGGTTGGACGCGGCAAAGGTGCGACAAAGACATTTGGCAAGCAACATGGCCGTCCCGACAAATACGAGGACGACTTTTTGGAAGGCCGCTCGGACGGTAAGAATTTCGGAAAATCTACAGGGCGTCCAACAGGCAAACCAGGTGGAAGACCGACAGGAAAGCCAACCGGTAAACCAGCGGGAAAGACATTTGGTCGCCCAAGTGGTCCATCCGCAGGCAAGCCATCAGGCAGGCCAACTGGTAAGTCATTTGGCAAACCCAAAGGTCCAAACAAGCGCTAAAGGGGCGAAATAACGTAATTTCCCCCTAAAGGTTCAGCTTAGCAATTGTTACAAACCCACCTTATGCGCTAAAAGGCGTCAAAATTGGCGCGTGATTGACGCATGGGGATTGCTATGACTGATCTAATGACACTCGAAAATATTGGCAATTTGCTGATGCTTTGCTTTTTGCAGGCCGTTTTAGGCTTTGATAACTTGCTTTATATCAGCATCGAAAGCCAACGTGCACCTGTTGCGCTCCAAGCCACCGTGCGTCGTTGGGGGATCATTATTGCTGTCGCCTTACGGGTTGTTTTGCTGTTCGTTATGATCCGATTGATCGATGCGATGGCCGAACCCTTCTATGTCTTTGAATGGGAAGGCATCATCACCGGCGGCATCAACTTTGCCACCTGCGTTTTTATCGTGGGCGGTATTTTCATCATGTACACAGCGGTGAAAGAAATCGGTCACATGCTGTCCATCGAACACCTTGATACCGATGTGGAACACAAATCTGGCAAATCCGCGAAACAAGTCGTTGTTATGATTGTGATTATGAACCTGATCTTCTCGTTCGACTCGGTCCTGTCCGCCCTTGCCATCACCGACGTCTTCCCGATCCTCGCCACCGCGATCATCCTGTCCGGTCTTGCAATGCTTGTCCTTGCCGACGGTGTTACGCGCTTTCTCGAGGCAAACCGCATGTACGAGGTCCTTGGCCTATTCATCCTACTGATCGTCGGCGTCGTCCTTATCGGCGAAGCGGGCCAAGCAGCTGCACACGCGATGCACGACAATGCATTGGCCCTACGGTTCTTCGGTTACGAAGTGATCCCAATGTCCAAAACAACCTTCTACTTCTCGGTACTGGTATTGGTCGCGGTTGAAGTCATTCAATCAGGCTACTCACGCAAGCTGAATGCAGAACGTCGCACGGGCCAAAAGCGTTAAACTGGCATTGCATTGATAAAAACCGTATCGTTATTAAATCCTGTCCAAGGGGGACATATGGGACCGAAATCGTTTCAAAAGATCGCCTACGCTGCACTGATTGTGTTGATGTTTGGTGTGACCACCGGCTGGCTCGGAGGCCTATAAAACATGGCGCAGAAATTTGGTGGCAAGTTCAGCTCTGACGGAACTGACGCTGACAATGAATCAACATCCGACGGTGCCTACGCGAAGGCCCGTGTTGATCCTGTTGGCGCGCGATCAAACGTGTTGTTCATCCCCGCAATTCCAATGGTGTTTATGGCACTGAACGACGGGGCCATTGCGCTGACAGTTGCCCTGATCTCTACCGCGATGCTGACTTTGGCCGCATGGTTGTTGCGTGGCGGACTAACGGCGGAAGCGGAATTCAATGCCCGTAAAGTTGCACGTCGCCCCGCCCTACCCCGCAAGATGATCTCGAGCGTACTCACAGGGGTTGGCATCGCCTTTGCCGCCTACCGTTCTGAACCTGGCCTTGTTGCGCCACTCCTTTACGGCATTGCAGCCGCTGGCCTGCACATTGCTGCCTTCGGTATCGATCCGTTAAAATCCAAAGGCATGGAAGGCATAGACACGCACCAACAAGACCGCGTTGCCAGTGTCGTCGATAAGGCCGAGAAATACTTGGGCGAAATGTCCGACGCCATGCTGCGCTCAGGTGATCGCAAAATGGAACTGAAGCTCAACGCCTTCCAAGACAAGGCACGCGACCTGATCCGCACGGTTGAAGAAGACCCGCGTGATCTGACAGCAGCCCGCAAGTATCTGGGCGTCTACCTAATGGGCGCACGTGATGCGACAGCGAAATTCGCGGACATCTATAGCCGCACCAAAGACGAAAAGGCGCGCACCGATTACGCCGCTTTGCTGAAAGACCTTAGCAAAGGCTTCGATGCCCGTACCGCCAAATTGCTGCTGGATGACCGCAGCGATCTTAACATTGAAATCGACGTGCTGCGCGATCGCCTGCAGCAAGAAGGTGTGGTCCTTGACCGTGCCATCGACAACGCCAATAAAATATAACGAGAGGACTACCTATGTCTGAGAACACACGTCTACAGGCCGAAAAATCATTGGCCGCCATCGAAGAGGTCACATCGATCGCCCTACGCGAACCTGTTGAAGCAAACGCCGTTGTCGTTTTGGCCGACGCCGACGCACCGGTCAGCGCGGAAATTCGCAAACGCATGGACGAGATCGACATGGACAGCACGAATTCCATCGTGTCCTTCGGGTCTGCCGCCCAAGCCGAATTGCAAGTGATCTCGCAAGCGATGCTTGCTGATGTGCGCAACAAGGATGTGGGCCCTGCTGGCGATTCGTTGCGCAATATCGTGACCACTATTCGCGGCTTCTCAGTCTCTGAACTCGACGTACGTCGGGATCGCAGCTGGTGGGAAAAACTGATCGGTCGCGCAGCCCCATTTGCGAAATTCACAGCCAAGTTCGAAACCGTCCAAGGCCAAATCGACAAAGTTACTGACGATTTGCTAAGCCACGAACACACGCTGCTTAAAGACATCAAATCGCTTGATATGCTTTATGAAAAGACACTCGATTTCTATGACGAACTGGCGCTGTATATCGCTGCTGGTACGGAAAAGCTGGCAGAGTTGGACAACAAGGTTATCCCTAAGAAGGTGACCGATGTCGACAAAGCCAAAGAAGACGATCAGGTTATGGTCGCCCAAGAATTGCGCGACATCCGCGCTGCCCGTGACGATTTGGAACGCCGTGTTCACGATCTGAAACTGACGCGTCAGGTGACAATGCAGTCCTTGCCATCCATTCGTTTGGTGCAGGAAAATGACAAATCATTGGTCACCAAGATCAATTCAACTTTGGTCAACACAGTTCCACTGTGGGAAACACAATTGGCACAGGCCGTAACAATCCAACGCTCTGCAGAAGCAGCAAAAGCAGTACGGGCTGCCAACGATTTGACCAACGAATTGCTGACATCCAACGCGGCAAACCTACGGTCCTCGAACAAGATCATTCGCGAAGAAATGGAACGTGGTGTCTTTGATATCGAAGCGGTCAAGCAGGCAAATGCCGATCTGATTGGCACGATCGAAGAATCGCTTCAAATCGCGGATGAAGGCAAAGCAAAACGCGCTGCAGCCGAAGTCGATCTGAAGAAAATGGAAGCCGATTTGCGCGATACACTGGCCTCGGCTAAAGCCCGCAAAGACGGTGTTGGCGACACAATTGCCAATGCAGTTAAAAGCTAAGAACTGGTGGTAGGCGGGACTTGGATTAATGCGACACGCGCCCTTTCAGCACTCTGCTGTTTGGGTGCGCTTGCCGCATGCGATCTTATCTCGCCCGTCACTCCCGTCCTGACACCACAATCCAGACCAGTCATTACAAGACCCGCACCAGTCATCAAAGTGGCCCAAGCCACATCCGAGGAAAGCGCCCAATTTCGCAGCTATTTGCGCACGGTCCAATCGACGCAATTGACCAGCGGTTTGCTACGTCAGGATGGTGGTGGGCCGGACACACCGTTCACGTCTGAAATGCTTGCGCGTAACTTTGAACAGATTACCTTTTTCAACGAATATTCGACCGCCAGATTGCCCCAAGGGGTCTCTGGAAAATTGCGTCGTTGGAACCAACCCATCCGCTTTGCCATCGAATTCGGGGCGTCCGTCCCCAGATCACAACGTCGCAAAGATAGCGCTGATGTTGCAAAATACGCAGCCCGTTTGACCAAAGCCACAGGCCACCCTGTTTCAGTTGGAGGCCCACCAAATTTCTACGTTTTGTTCGTTGGCGAGGATGACCGCGAAGACGTCATCGACGAAATGGTTGGTCGCCTGCCCGGTGTCGAGAATGCAAACCTTTCCAGCCTGCGCACCTTGTCCGACGATATCTATTGCGCCGTCGCCGCCTATTCTGCGGGCACTGACAGCAGTGTCTATACCGCCGCCGTTGCCGTGATCCGCGCCGAAAACCCCGACCTGTTGCGCCTTGCCTGTATTCACGAAGAATTGGCGCAAGCGATGGGTTTGGCCAATGACAGCCCAAGCGCCCGTCCATCAATCTTTAACGATGACGACGAATTTGCATTGCTGACAACACACGACGAACTTTTACTTAAGATGCTGTATGATCCACGACTGAAGGCGGGCATGACCTTGCCCGAGGCCAAGCCGATCATCCGCACGATCACCACTGAATTTTTGTCAGGGCCAGCCTGAGACAACATTAAAATATCTGTGCTGCGCACCTACGAAATACTGACACAATACCGACGTTATACCGACACTGCTTTTGGTGCCGTTTTAGCCCTCAACTAAGGAGACCTAACTTATGGGTATTTTCGATTTTCTGACCGGTGAATTCATCGACGTCATCCATTGGGTCGATGACACCCGCGACACAATGGTGTCACGTTTCCAGCGCGAGGGGCACGAGATCAAGTACGGTGCCAAGTTGACCGTACGCGAGGGCCAAGCCGCCGTGTTCATCCACGAGGGTCAGTTGGCTGACGTCTTCACACCCGGCCTCTATATGCTTGAAACCAACAACATGCCGTTGATGACAACGCTGCAGCATTGGGATCACGGTTTTAAAAGCCCATTCAAATCAGAGATTTATTACGTCAACACCACCCGTTTCAACAACCTGAAATGGGGCACTAAAAATCCGATCATCTGCCGCGATCCAGAATTTGGACCGGTACGTTTACGTGCATTTGGCACCTATTCCGTCCGTGTTGTGGACCCTGCAAAGTTCCTGACCGAGATCGTGGGCACAGACGGCGAATTCACGATGGACGAGATTAGCTTCCAAATCCGCAACATCATCGTCCAAGAGTTCTCGCGCACTGTAGCACGCTCTGGCATTCCGGTTCTCGATATGGCGGCAAACACCCGTGAACTGGGTAAATTGGTTGCTAAAGAAATCGAAGCGCAGCTTGCTGATTATGGCCTTGCGCTTCCAGAACTTTACATTGAAAACATCAGCTTACCTCCAGCGGTTGAGGAAGTGATGGACAAGCGGTCGTCGATGGGTGTCATCGGCAACCTTAATGAATACATGCAATTCCAAACAGCCGAAGCGATGGGCCGTGACGGTGCCGGTGCAGGCGCACTGCAAACAGGTATTGGCGCAGGTATGGGCATGCAAATGGCTGCCGCAGCAGGTCCATGGGGTGCACAACCCGCTGCTGCAAAACCTGCCACTGTGGCACCACCACCGCCGCCAGTTGAACATGTTTGGCACATCGCGGTGAACGGCGAAACCACTGGTCCATTCTCCAAAGCGGCTATGGGTCGTAAGGCCACAGACGGCGCATTGGCGCGCGAAACATACGTTTGGACTGCCGGTCAAGACGGATGGCAAAAAGCAGAAGACGTGCGCGAACTGGCACAGCTCTTTACCATCCTGCCACCGCCCCCACCCGGCGCATAATCTAACAAAAAAACAGCGTGGCGCAGTATTTCGCCGCGCACCTCTTGCTAGGGTGCCCACGATATGAACGACTTTGACACACCACCGCCAGCACCTGTGCGCGAACATCGCTTTCCCTGCGACAATTGCGGATCGGATTTCCGTTATGATCCTGCAGAACAAACGCTAACCTGCGATCACTGCGGCAATACCGACCAAATCTCTGAAAGCTCAGGCCGCCAGCATCCAATCCGCGAACTTGATTTTCGACGCGCCCTTGAGGCAGAATTACCCCAAGCCGATATTGAAGAGACCCGCGTCTCCAAATGCCCAAATTGTGCGGCACAGGTCGAACTGGGCGAAAGCACCCACGCCGATGAATGCCCGTTTTGCGCGACGCCCGTCGTGATAGACACAGGCACACATCGCCACATCAAACCACGCGGTTTGCTGCCTTTCGCCTTGGATGAAAGTACGGCACGTGGCGCAATGACCAGTTGGTTGGGTGGCTTATGGTTCGCCCCTAATGGCTTGAAAGAATATGCCCGTAAGGGTCGGAAAATGCAGGGGATTTATGTTCCCTATTGGACCTTTGATGCCGACACGAAATCTCAATACACTGGCGAACGCGGCACAGTTTACTATGAAACACGCACAGTCATGCGTGATGGAAAACGGCAACAAGTGCAGGTTCCCAAAGTGCGTTGGCAAGGGGCACGTGGCCGCGTTGCCCGCTTCTTTGATGACGTGCTTGTCCTCGCATCGACCTCGCTGCCAAAGAAATTCACCGACGCGCTTGAGCCGTGGGATCTATCCGCAATGGAACCCTACAGCCCTGAATACCTTGCTGGATTTCGGGCCGAGGGCTACAGCGTCGAACTCCAAGACGGTTTTGCCGAAGCCCGCGCCTATATGGACCGCGTGATCGAACGCGACGTGAAATTCGACATCGGCGGCGATCGCCAGCGCATTCACCAACTCGATACCAAACTGGGCGCGGTCACCTTCAAACACGTCCTGTTGCCGGTCTGGCTTGCCGCATACAAATACCGTGGCAAAACCTACCGCTTCGTCGTCAACGGACGCACAGGGCGGGTTCAGGGCGAACGCCCCTACTCGGCCATAAAGATCACCATCGCAGTCGTAGTTGGCCTGCTTATCGCCGCAGCCATAGGGTACGGCATTGCGTTAAACGAGGCTGCAAACTAATGACCCAATTCGAAACATTGAACGCAATCCTGTCAGCACGTTACTCATGCCGCGCTTTCTTGCCGGACGCCGTCGCGCAAGACACAGTGAATGACATCGTCCAAGCCGCGCAAAAGGTCCCGTCATGGTGCAATGCACAGCCTTGGCAACTGACCATCACATCAGGAGATGCAACGGACAGGTTTCGCGACGCGATATTCACCCATGCGCTGTCCAATCCGCCCAAGCCAGACATGGACTGGCCCAGCAGTTACACTGGCATTTACAAGGACCGTAGGCGCACTTGTGGCCTCCAATTGTACGGGGCCGTTGGCGTGACCAAAGGCGACCACGCTGCCTCTGCCAAGCAAATGATGGAGAACTATCGGCTGTTTGGCGCCCCTCACGTCGCCATTGTCACCAGCCCCTCTGAATTGGGGCCATATGGCGCAATGGATTGCGGTGGCTTTGTTACCGCCTTCACGTTAGCCGCAGCCGCCAAAGGCGTCGCAAGCATCGCGCAGGCCGCTGTCGCAGCCCACGCACCGATGGTCCGCGATCACTTTGAATTGCCCGACGACAGGCTCGTCCTATGTGCCATCTCGTTTGGCTATGCAGACAACGATCACCCCGCCAACAGCTTTCGCACTGAACGAGAGACTCCAGCCAACGTCATCGACTGGAAAACCTGATGCGAGCATTGATCCAGCGTGTGACCGAGGCCCGTGTTTCAGTTGATGGCAGCGTTATCAGCCAATGTGGGGCTGGTGCGTTAATCCTTGTCTGCGCGATGCCCGACGATAATGACGCGACTGCTGACGCCCTTGCGCAGAAAATCGCAAAGCTGCGTATTTTCAGCGATACGGCCGGCAAGATGAACTTGTCGTTGCTGCAATCAGGTGGAAGCGCCTTGGTTGTCAGTCAATTCACCTTGGGGGCGGACACGTCACGCGGCAACCGCCCCGGTTTTTCGGGGGCGGCCAAACCCGACATCGCACATACGTTATACCGACGTTTTACCGACGCGTTACAGACGTTGGAAATTCCAACCGAAACAGGGGAATTTGGGGAAGACATGCAGGTGTCTTTGACCAACGATGGTCCCGTCACATTGTGGATTGATACTGACGCTTAAGCCCTATGGCTCGTGGAACGCTTCACGTGATTTATACAGCGGCTTAAGCAGATATTGCAGGATTGTCTTGGACCCTGTGTGAAGCTCAACCGAAGCCTGCATACCTGGGCGGATCGCAATGTTTGCCTGGCGATCCGTCAGGTTTTCTGCGTCCACACTCAGCGTCACCTTATAGTGCGGATCACCATCAGCAGCTCGGGACTTTTCATCCTTGAACGTGTCTGCCGAGATCAACGTTACCTTACCCTTCAGCGTCCCAAAGATCGTGTAATCATAAGCAGATAGCTTAATTGTTGCTTCTTGTCCCGGGCGTACATTCGCGATGTTCTCAGGTGCCACACGTGCTTCGACGAACAGTTCTTCATCCAGCGGGATGATCTGTAAAATCTCTTCGCCGGGACGCACAACGCCGCCAATTGTGGTCACGCTTAGGTTATTCACGATGCCCTTCATTGGAGACAGCAATACCGTCCGGCTTAACTGGTCCGTGCTGGATTTCAAATTCTGACGCAATGTTCCCAGCTCTTTTAACGTGTCCGAGAAATCTTGGGCGCGGTTCAATTCAGTCTGTGTCACGATTTCATCCAGCCGAATACGCGCATCCGCATGGGTCTTGCGTGAACGAGTAACCTCAATCAGTGAAACGATATTTTTCTCCAACAGGTCTTCAAGCAACGTCCGTTCTTTAGTCGCTTGGTCCAACACCCGTTGGGCGCCTTCACGGCGACTGACAAAGTCAGATTGACGGGCCTGTAACAAGGCACGTTCAGACGCGATAATGCCCGGAGTGCGGAATGCCAAAGCATCTGGAACTACGAAATCGAATTGGCCAGCCAGTTCAGCCTCAAGGCGTAGGCGGCGCACTTCCAATGCAGTAATCTGGTCTTGAAGGTCGTCCACGGCTGACTTGAACTGGGTGCCTTGAAGGCGTGCCAAAGGATCACCCTTTTGGACGATGTCACCTTCTTTCACTGCGAGTTCGGCCAGAATTCCACCCTCAAGGTTCTGAATAATTTGTGGGCGTGACGATGAGATCAACGACCCTTCGGCCCGCACGATTTCATCAACCCATGCGAAAGCTGCCCAAAGAATAAAAACCAAAACTGCGCCAGCACTTAGCCAAACGATTGCACTGGGACCCCGCAGTTGCATGTTCATTTGCGCGTTCAAATTGGTATGGCTTGCAGTGCTCATGCGATGGCCCCCTTCATTGGAACGACAACGCCGGATTGGTTCAAGTGTGCCATTACAGCGTCACGAGGACCGTCCACAGCCATGCGACCGTTTTGCAATAACAACGTGCGGTTTGTCAGGGCAAGGATTGGGGCGCGGTGCGTGGCGATAATGGCTGTGCGTCCCTCCATCCACGTCTCCAACCGTGATACCAATGTGGCTTCCAAAGTTTGATCGAGAGCAGCGGTTGGCTCATCTAACAAACAGATCTTTGGATCTTGCAGCCACAAACGTGCCCAGCCGATAGATTGACGTTGCCCGATGCTAAGGCCTTGCCCACCATCGTGAATTTCCAGATCAAGACCCTTGTGGTGGCCTTTGACAAACGGACCAAGGCCCGCAAATTCTAATGCTTTAAACAAGCGATCATCGTCGCGCTCTAGCATGGTCAAATTCAGATTGTCGCGTAATGTGCCAGAAAACAAGCGGACGTCTTGGCCTAAGTAACCGACCAAACGACGCAAATCGCGTGGCTCAATTTGACCCATTTCAGTGCCATCCAACAGAACACGACCTGTTGTTGGTGCATAAAGACCGCTCAGGATTTTCAGAAGCGACGATTTGCCGGACCCGTTTGCGCCAAGGATGGCAATGCGTTGGCCCGGTAAGATCGCAACGCCCGGAATGTCTAGGGTGGGGGCACCATCATCTTCATAGCGGAAGGTTACATCGCGCAGTTCAAAATGACCGTCCAGTTTTTCGCGGCGCAAGTAGCTGCGTGTCTCGTCGGCGTCTTGAGGTGCGTCCGCAATGCGGTCCAAACCATCAAGGGCCGTTTTCACGTTTCCCCATCGCGCCATCGTCCCAGCCAATTGGGTCAAAGGGGCCAAAGTCCGGCTGGTCAGAATGCCAACCGCGATGATGGAACCGACTGTGAATTGTCCAGCGAACACCAGATAGGTTCCAACGATGACAGCGGCCACATAGGTGGCTTGTTGTACACCTTGGCTCCAAAATGTGAGCAATGACGCCAGCCTGCGTTGGTCCGAAGACTTCATCGCGCTGAGTGTTGTAAGTTCAGACCACAGGCGCATAACACGGTCTTCGCCACGTTGGGTTTTGACGGTGTCACGTTCAAAGATAGCTTCGTGCAAAAGACGCGAGGATTTTGCCGACGCCCCTTGGGTTTCTTCGGTCAAACGCATCATCTTCTTTTGCATGAAGAACCCCGGAACGACCATCAAGATGCCACCCAGAACCAGAACCCAAACCACATTGCCAGCAATCGATGCCACCAGCAGCAGGAAGACGAAAATAAAGGGAATATCTGCAATTGTGCCGATTGTAGACGCCGTGAAAAATTCACGTACCGATCCGAATTCGCGCATAGCAGAGAATGTCATCGACGGGGAATTGCCACGCAAATCACTGCGCATGCCCAGCACCCGTTCCATCAACATCTCAAGCACGCTGAGCTCGATTTGACGACCTGCGCCGTCCATCAGACGGGCACGGGCGATCTTGATGAAGGCTTCCATCAACAGCGCGAGACATGCGCCTGCGGCCAAGACCCAAAGCGTTGCTTCAGATTGGTGCGGGATAACGCGGTCATAAACTTGCAATGAGAACAACGCGACAGCGACTGCCAACAGGTTGGCAACAAACGACCCCAATGCAACTTCGCCGAATTGGCGTTTGAAACGTGGAAATTGCCCCCAAAACCAATGAGTTGGCTTCGCATCCGTTTTGTGAGTTTTGGCAACAGTTTCCAAGGGCGCTTCAGCCCGAACAACCAGACCACCAAAAAACGGTTCAAAATCTGCTGCTGGAACATGGGCGCGGTTGTCTGTGCACGTCTTGTCGAAAATGATCAAATCGCCACGTGATTGGCCCAAAACAAGGATCACTTGGCCACTGGTCATATAGGCCAACGCGGGCCATTGATCTGCGGTGAAATGTTGCAATGTGCTTACTTGGGTCAGGCAGCCAATTGCTTTCAGACCATCAGCAATTGCGTTTGCTTCGATTGCGTCGCTGGCGCCTTCGGTTGTTCCAAGGCTGATCGCATCATAGGCGTCGCTCTTCAGCGCATTGATCCCCAAAATACCAGCGTAAGTTATAACCAACTCAGCGCGGGCTTTAACACGATCATCGTGGGTGTTGGAATTATTAGCAACCGGCGCTTTGACTTTAGGGGAGGCTTGGATGCGCGCACGATTGCCGTTGGTAATCGTAAGCGTGAAGGCTTGTTTGCTCATCAGATCAAATCCCCACCAGCTAGGACGCCAAGAATGCGGGCCATTTCAACCCGCAGTGTTGCGGCCTCGTATTTCAGGGTCACTTCGGATTCTTGTGCACGTGAAAATGTCTCATAGACCCCAACCACATCCATCACCTGACGCTGACCTGCCTTGTATTGTGCTTGGAACAAATCAAGATTGTTCTTGGCTTGCGCAGTAAGGTTTGTGGCTTCGGATGCTTGGCGGGTCTTGGCGGCAATCTGGCTTTCCAACTTGCGCAGGGCACGGTTGGAATCTTCATTGGCTTGGGACACGCGGCGACCAGCGGTTTCTTTAGCCAGTTCAATCGCTTTTAGTCGAGCACCTGTGCCAAAGCCCAATTGTGCACCACCAGCTTTCACGCCGATATTCGAATTTTCACCAATGGTCCCAGACAAAGAAACACCAGGCAGCTGGCTTGCGCGATCAACCTTGGCGGCTGCGATTGCGCGGGTCTTCTCGGCCTCGGCTTTTGTTACCTTAAGCGGCTGTGCGTCATTTGAAGAGACGTTCAGTTTTGTCAGCCCACGCACGCCCTGTAGCGGCTGCACTGACATCGCATTCAACTCTGCAATCGCTGATCGTGTGGTTTCGCGACCTGCGGTCTGTGCCGCCCGGATTTCAGATAGCTTTTGGCGGATGATGTTCAAATCGGACATGTCAGACACCCCGCCACGCACACGTTCGGACATGATGTATTCAAAATGCGCCATGTCTTCGAGGGTGGTTTCAGCCAAAGATGCTTTTTCGCGCCCTTCGGCGGCAGCAAGATAGAGCTCTAACCCTGTGGCTGCGCGGTCATTGGTGTCTTCGGCTAAGGCAACAGCTGCAACTTCAACATCGGCTTTCGCAAATTCGCGTTCACCTTTTTTGCGGCCATTGTCAAAGAGCACCTGATCAACAACCAAGTTCACAATGACGTCGGATAGGCTGGTTAGGCTGATGGAAGGGCCGATGGTCGGCAACCAATTTTTGCTAGCAGATTCTGCACGTAATCGGGCAGAGCGAAGTTCGCTTTCAGCAGACCGAGCATTAGCTGCCAAAACTGCGGATGCCACTTGATCATAGGCACTGCCATTTGGCAGCGCCGATTTGCGCGCGACAAGCCCGTTAATCACGGCGCTTTCTGAATTCAATTTATCATCGTAACTTGATGCAGTGCTCGCAAAGGCCGTGGTTTTTGGACCACTTTCTTTAACTGCCAAACCTGCGTCAGGTGATTTCAGACGCGATACAAAAGACGCTGCTTCCGTATCGGCCAAACAACCACTCAAGCCGAAAATCGCTGCGTATACGACCGCAGCCTTTACTAATTTATGCCCCATGTCCTGCCCTTAAACGTGCCGGTACTTATATTTTTAACGGGCGCGGATCGAAGAAGGCCTTCGTCCGCGCCTCGGTCGTTTTTTGGCGTTAGCCGATTACAGTGTTCACTGTAATATCATCGTCGATCAACACTGTGCCTTCGCCCAGTGAGTATACGTCGTAAGTTTCACCGTCCGCTTGGGTCTGTCCCGTACGCACCGCGCCAGAGATGTTGACTGTATCGTCAGAGCCACCGTGGATCGTAAGCGTATTGGTGTCATCAGACAGCCCAACAAGCTGCGCTTCGGTGATCGAAACTTGGGCCTCTTCTGCGAATTGCAGTTCAACCGCTTCGATCTGGTAGTTGCCAAGATTGGGGTTGCCAAGATCAACTGTAGAGTTGGCGCTTTCGTCATCTAGAACCACGTAGGTGCCAGATGTGTTTCCTGCCGTATCGGTTGATGTCACAATCAAATGTGATCCATCGGGCACTTCGGAATTGAACTGGAAGTTCGTCTCACCAAGCACAGGAATATCGACTTGGGTTGCCGCAACATCTGTTACGGACCCGTCTGCATTCACTTGTGCCACTGCCAGATCATCGCTGCTGATCTCTGTCGAGATACCACGAATGCCGTCGCCGTCGCGTGTGTAAGACGCGATAACTGGGCCGTCTGGTGCCTCGGTATCGATCCGCAACGTGTCAGTGATTGTATCAGTGTTGCCCACTGAATCCGTCGCCATCACTGTAATAGCGGCATCGTAAGAGCCTGCTGCGATTGCAGATGGTGGAATTTCGATGCTCCAGTTGCCTGCCGCATCCACAGTTGCCATTAGCGTTGTACCATTAAAATCAACAGCCACAGTTGAGCCGGGTTCGACCTGACCTGACAGGCTGATGCCTTCACGCGCTTCGGCTGCGTTCACTGTATCATCCGTGGCAACAGGGCCTGCGGATTGTGTAAGTGTGTTCACCAAAGTATCGACACGTACTGTATCCGTAACGCTGGCGGTGTTACCGGCAGCATCAGTCGCATTTACAGTAACGTCTGTGGTGTATTCACCCGTTGGGATTTGGCTTGCGGCAAAATTTGCAGTCCAATTGCCATTGGCATCTACAACCGCTTGAACCGTCACATTTCCAACCGTGACATTGACGCTTGAACCGGCTTCGGTTGTTCCTGTCAGCACGACACCATCGCTCAATTCTGCTGCGTTGATGACATTGTCACCTTCGATAATATCAGCACTGACCGACAAGTTATCGACCCGTGTATCGACATTCACGCTGTCAGTGACGGTGCGAGAATTGCCAGCCGCGTCCGTTGTTGTTGCAGTGATATCAGCCACATAAGTGCCTGCTGGAATTTCACCCGCTGAGTATGCAGCCTGCCAAACACCGTTGCCATTTGCGACAACTGAATGGGTTACGCCACCCAATGTCACTTGGACAATTGCGCCCGCATCAGCTGTTCCCGAAAGAACCACACCGTCGGATGCTTCGGCTGCGTTGATGATGTCATCACCTTCAACAGGAACCGCGCTGATTGTCAGAACACCGGCATCGGTGTCAACATTCACTGTTTGGTTGATGCTTGAGGTGTTACCCGCAGCATCGGTCGCAGTTGCTGTCATTGTTGTAGAATACGTGCCCGGTGCCAATTGGTCCGAGCTGTAGGTTGCAGTCCAGTTGCCATTTGCGGCAACAGTTGCTGTTTGACTCACACCACCCAACACAACCTGTACAGTTGAACCTGGTTCGGCATTGCCTGTTACAACCAATCCTGCCTGAGCTTCGGACGCGTTGATAACACCGTCTGCCCCGCCGGTTGTAGAAGTATAACCAAATGTGTTGACCAGTGTGTCAACTTGAACGGTACCTGTTGTTGTAGAGCTATTACCATTTGCATCAGTCGCTACAGCAGTCACTGTCGCTTCATATTCGCCAGTTGCGATTGCCGAAGCTGGGAAATCAACGCTCCAACCACCGTTTGCATCTGCAGTCGCGGCCAAAGTTGTGGTGCCAAAGGTCACTAGCACCGACGAACCTGCTTGCGCAGATCCTGTCAACGTCACACCAGCAGCTTGCTCTGCACCGTTGATCGTACCGTCGCCACCGGCCGTTTCAGTTGCAATGCTAACTTCACTAACCGTATCGATAACAACCGTATCGGTTGTTGTGCTTGCATTACCAAACCCGTCTGTTGCAACGATTGTTAGGTCGGATGTGTATTCACCTGGGCCAAACGTGCCATCAGGCCATGTCACAGTCCAATTCCCATCAACATCAACTGCTGTGGTTTGGCTGTGCGTCCCAACTGTGGCGACCAGACTTGCGCCCACCTCGCCCGTACCGGAAATGGTTGCGCCACTTTCTAATTCTTCGCCATTGAATGTTTCACCCGTTGACCCGGTTCCGCTAGTGATTGCGATTTCCGGTGGCGTTGTATCAATTGTGAAAGTTGGACCTGTTAGGTCTGTTGTCGTGCCATCCTCGTGCGTCACAACAACAACTGTTGGGTGAACGCCATCCTCGGGAAGGGTGTCATCGGTCAGAACCACGACCCAAGTACCATCTTCTTCGATTGTTGTCGTTCCGGTCTCGTCACCAACAGTTACTTCGACTTCATCGCCCGGTTGACCCGTACCAGTCACAACCACTTCAAGGTCATCACCCGGCCCACCAATGTCGGTTGTTGCCGTAGGATCATTAACAGTTGGTACAACTGGAACTACTGGAATAACTGCTGTGTCGCCGCCTCCGCCGAGACCACCACCGATAACACCGACGGTTGCAACACCAGCAGCTACTGCAGCACCGGCACCAAGACCGCCACCACCCAAAAGGGCGAGCGGCGCAAGCATGGAAACTTCACTATCGGCAGGCGCTGAAATTGCTACATCCGCTACATCAGTACGTCCAAGGTAAATCAGATCGTCTGAAGGGCTCCATTTGCCCCACTGCTCTGTGGGACCAAATTGGGCATACAAGCCACCGTCAGTTGTCTCTACAAACGCAACTTCATTTAGGTAGCCATCTGCTGAGATGAACAAACGATTGGCATCACCGCCGTCGTTAAAATAATTCTCGATGATTATCACGCGGCCATCTGCCAGCACGATATTCAACGCATCGCCATCACGTGCATGCCCCTGCATGTCCACTTGACGCAAATTCAAAGAAATTTCTTGACCACTTGCTGCATTAATCATGGTCGTCTGATCATTTGCCTGAACGACACCACGTTGCAATGCGCCCGCATCATCGCGGACGACGAAATCTATCGTCTTCATAACACTACCACTCCACCTCGAGCCCTAGTCTACGCGGGGTCTCTTTTTATTTTTAACTAGCAGGCGTTGATTTTTATGTCGCTCTGCTCACTCTTTGTGACAACAATATATCTCAAGACCGAATCAAGGGCTAGTCTATTTTTCCTCACGAGCCACTATTTAGACATGGTTCAGGCACATGTAGCGGTGTAATTTTGACGGTTCAGGTTATTTTATTGGCCCAACCCATCTAAGAAAGTGTTCACAAAATGACACACTCTACTGACCTAAAGGCAATTTGGTGGGCTGGAGTGGGCGCTGTACAAGGAAAAACCAGTGTTTCAAATGCAATTTCGAACCAAAAAATCATACGTCCAGACTATGTGATTTCAGCCGGCAAAGCTGCTGCCTCGATGGCCGCTGCAACTCATGCGTGTTTTGGGGAAATTCCGACATTAATCGTTACAAAATACGGCCATAGCTCGGACGCCCCGGCCCATGCTGAAATCATTGAAGCAGCGCATCCAGTTCCAGATCAGGCCAGCCTTACTGCGGGCCAAACAGTAACGCAGGCCGTTGCCAACTGCCCGAAAGGATCACACCTACTTTTTCTTGTTTCAGGTGGTGCATCTTCACTGGTCGAAGTCCTGCCCAACAACATGGCGCTTCAAGACCTCGCTGCAAAAACCCAAAAACTGTTGGCTTCAGGGCAAGACATTCACGCGATGAACGCGCTGCGTAAAGAAGTGTCGCTCATAAAGGGCGGTAAGCTCTTGGCAGGCTTTAAAGGCGCAAAGGTCACCACATTGGCAATCTCGGATGTGGAGGGTGATGACTTGAATGTAATAGGGTCTGGAATTGGCGCGGCACCCGATGCGCCGTCGTTTGAATTCACCTCACATATTGTTGCGAGCAATCATATCGCGCGAAGAGCTGTTGTGGCTTCGCTGGATCAATCGCCCCTTTCCAATACCGAAAATCTGTATGAAAATGTAGAGACGCTTGCCCCTAAGATCGCGGCAATCTTGTTGGCCTCCCGAGCCGGCATTCACATCTCAGGTGGCGAACCCACTGTCGTCCTGCCACTCAACCCCGGAATGGGTGGGAGGAATATGGCGCTGGCCCTTATGATCGCCCGTGAAATCGCAGGCACAAAGGGCATCCGCGTCCTAGTGGCTGGAACTGACGGTACAGATGGCCCAACAGACGCGGCTGGTGCCATTGTTGATGGTCAGACATGGGATGACAGCGGTGCCATCGCGCTAGCCCAAGCAAACTCCGCCCCATGGCTGGATGCAAAGGGCGCACTTTTTCGGTCAGGTCCGACAGGCACAAATGTGATGGATTTGCTGATCGCAGAGTGTCGGGCACCTTAGTTCGGCTTGACAAAATCTGGGTCTCAAACCACCGTTAACTTATGACACAAAACAGCCTGCGCGATATATCTGAGGACGCCGATTACGGCATTACACTTTCAGACAGCACCCGCCTTTCAACCCGCCTGTGGAAACCAACCGATGCAGCGATTGACTCAGTCCCTGCCATTCTGGAGTTCCTGCCTTACCGCAAACGTGACGGGACAACTGCGCGTGATGCACTGACCCACCCGTATTTTGCCCAGCGCGGATATGCCTGTGCACGGGTCGATATGCGCGGCAATGGCGACAGCTACGGGTTGATGGAGGACGAGTACTCCCAACAAGAACTGGAAGACGCAGTCGAGGTCATACAACACCTTGCCGCCCAAGATTGGTGCAATGGCAGCGTTGGCATGATGGGGATCAGCTGGGGTGGATTTAATTCACTCCAAGTCGGCGCAATGACGCCGCCTGAGTTGAAGGCGATCATCACACTGTGTTCTACGGTCGATCGGTACGCTGATGACATTCACTACAAAGGCGGCTGCCTCTTAAACGAAAATCTCGGCTGGGGCGCAACGATGTGGTCCTATTCCAGTCGCGCACCTGATCCCGCATTGCGCGATGATTGGCGCGAGATGTGGTTAGACCGGCTTGAGAACGAACCATTTTTACCAACGACATGGTTAAAGCATCAAACCCGCGATGAGTACTGGAAGCACGGCTCTGTGTGCGAAAATTTTAGCGGCATCAAAGCCAAGGTGCTGGCTGTGGGCGGTTGGGGTGATGCCTACAAAAACACTGTGTCAAATATAATCGAGAACATTGAAGGGTCCAAAGGGATCATGGGTCCGTGGGTCCACAAATACCCACATTTCGCTGTACCAGAGCCACGAATTGGCTTTTTGCAAGAAGCACTTCGGTGGTGGGATAAGTGGCTTAAAGGGATTGAGACGGGTGTCGAGGACGATCCCGATTTGCGCCTGTATCAGATGGATGGGGTACGGCCGCAAACATGGTACACAGAGCGCGCGGGACAATGGGTGGCGCAGGTACCAGAACGCGATGCCCAGCCCGACAGCCCCATGCGGGAGTATTTTTTAAACAAAGATGGGCTACGGGACCATCGCGGGTCTGTTGATATGACCATGTCATCCCCACAAGATTGTGGCGCTGACGCAGGCGAATACTGTGCCATTTGGCTTGGCCCTGAAATGCCCGGGGATCAGCGGCGTGATGATGCTTTGTCCGCAACTTGGGACACTGAAATTTTGTCCAACGACATTCAGATTACAGGCGCACCAACGATCACATTAAAACTTAGCAGCGATCAACCGACGGCACAGATTGCCGTGCGGCTGAACCATATCCATCCAGATGGGGCAAGCACGCGGATTACGTACGGCGTGTTGAACCTGTGTCATTTAGATGGGCATGAAGTAAGTACACCGATCCCACTAAATGAAGCCGTCATGGCAACACTTAAATTGGATCAGTGCGCTTACACCGTTCCAGCGGGGCACCGACTGCGAATCTCCGTTTCTAACAGCTACTGGCCGCTGCTTTGGCCCTCTCCCAATGCAACGACTTTAACAATATCCGATGGCACGGTGCAGCTCCCTCTTTTAAATGAAGCTGTGGGACAGTCCGTCGCCTTCGCCCCACCCGAGGCTGCGGACCCATGGCAAACCGAGACGATCCGCGAAGGTGCCAACAGTCGCAAGCAAGAAACGGACTTAAACACTGGCATCGTTCATCTGCGTATCGAAGATGATTTCGGCAAGGTACGCGACGCGGATCACGGCTTGATCAATGGGTCGGTTGCACGGGAACACTGGCAAATCCACCCCGACGACCCGCTGTCGGCGCGCGGAACTTGTCACTGGAGTGACGAGGTTGAGCGCGATGATATCAAATTGCGCACCGAAGCGCGGTGCGAGATGTGGTCAGATCGAGATAACTTCTACCTGACCGCGAAGATTGAAGCCTTCGAGAATGAACAGCTAATCTATGAACGCAGCGTCTCAGATAAGATTCAACGCAACGGCATATGACACATCCCTGTCATCAAAAGGGGATTAACGCTTGCGAGTGTGTGGATTTTGCGCGACCCTTTGGTACACCAATCAAGAAAACCGCGCATTAGACGCGAAAAGTTAACCAAAACTGGGAGACCACTAGATGAGTAATGAACTCAAACTTCTGTCGACAAAAGTAAACAATGGCACGATGACGCGCCGCGAATTTATGGGCAAAGCCGCCGCATTGGGTGTGACAGCTATTGTCGCCTCAACCATGCTGGCAGACGCGGCCTATGCAGCGGGTGCTGTAAAAGGCGGCACGTTCAAATTGGGTGTCGGTGGTGGCGAGTCAACGAACTCCCAAGACCCTGCTACGTGGGCTTCTGACGCGCCACTTGCCGGTGGTTACATCTGGGGTGAGACGCTTGTGTATCCGACTGCGGCCGGCCTAGACGCTAAAGTTGCGGAAAGCTGGGAAGGCTCTGCTGACGCGAAAACTTGGCGCTTTAAAGTCCGTCAGGGCATTACATTCTCCAATGGCGCAGCCGTAACTGCCGAGGACGTTCTTGCAACGATGCAACGTCACTCAAATGAAGACTCGAAATCAGGTGCACTTGGCATCATGAAAAGCATCGAATCGATGCGCACAGATGGCGATGTGTTTGAATTGACCCTCGCGATTGGTAACGCTGACCTTCCATACTTGATGGCGGACTACCACTTGATCATTCAGCCAAATGGTGGGTTTGACGATCCAACAGCAGCAATCGGCACGGGTCTGTATACGCTTGAGACAGATGAACCTGGTGTGCGCATGACGTTCAAAAAGAACCCGAACCACTGGGCCGCTGACGAAATGGGCCACTATGATGATGTTGAGTTGATCATCTTGAACGATGCAACTGCCCGTACAGCTGCTTTGCAATCTGGTCAGGTTGATTCAATCAACCGTGTTGAACCTAAGATTGCCAAACTGTTGGGCCGTGCGCCAAACATCGAAATCAAAACCACCTCTGGTCGTGGTCACTATGTCTTCATCGCGCATGTTGATACAGCACCGTTTGACAACAACGAGCTGCGTCTTGCCCTTAAGCACGCTTTGAACCGTCAAGAAATGGTCGACAAAATCTTGCAAGGCTTTGGCTCTGTTGGGAACGACATGCCAATCAACGAATCCTATCCGTTGTTTGACGAAACTATCCCACAGCGCACATTCGATCTGGAAAAAGCTGCCGCACACTACGCAGCGTCTGGCCATGATGGTTCACCGATTATCTTGCGTACCGCCGATGGTGCATTCCCGGGTGCGGTTGATGCAGCAGCGTTGTTCCAACAGTCTTGCCAAGCGGCAGGTATCCCGTTGGAAATCAAACGTGAGCCAAACGACGGTTATTGGTCAGAAGTATGGAACGTACAGCCATATTGCGCATCTTATTGGGGTGGTCGTCCGGTCCAGGACCAGATGTATTCCACAGCGTATCTGTCCACAGCCGATTGGAACGACACGCGCTGGAAACGTCCAGAATTTGACGCAATGCTTCTTGAAGCACGTGCTGAATTGGATGAAGGCAAACGCAAAGAGATCTATTCCAAAATGGGTCGTTTGTTGAACGAAGAAGGCGGCGTCATGGTGCCAATGTTCAACGACTTTGTTGATGGGGTTTCGTCCACAGTTCAGGGCTGGGAAACCAACCCATCGGGTCCACAAATGTATTGGCATTCCTTTGCGAAAACGTGGAAAGCATAAGGTAAATTATGCACCCCATCCTTAAATTGGTTGCCCAGCGCTTAGCGCTGGGCATACTTTTGCTCTTCGCCGCCTCTGCCCTAATCTTTGGCTTAACTGAAGTTTTGCCAGGTGATGCAGCACAAGCCCAGCTGGGCCAGACCGCAACACCTGAGAACCTAGAAAATTTGCGCGAAGAGATGGGTCTGAACCGCCCTGCCCTGACGCGCTATACTGAATGGGTTGGCGGTATGCTGACCGGTGATATGGGCAACGCCTTATCCAACAGACTGCCAATTGGTGAACAAATCGGCAAACGTATGTCTGCCACGCTGTTCCTTGCCTTTTGGGCTGCACTTATTTCTGTACCCTTCGCAATTCTACTTGGATTGATCGCGGTACGATACCTGAACCGCTGGCCAGACAAGTTGATTTCTGGGGTTACTTTGGCCTCGATCTCCTTACCGGAGTTCATGCTGGCTTATATCCTTATTTTCATCTTCTCAGTGACACTTGGCTGGGCACCTTCATTCGCCAATATCCCCCCCGGCATGCCACTTTTGGAAAAGCTACACTCCATTTCGCTGCCTATTGCCGTGCTGACGATGGTTGTTTTGGCCCATATGATGCGCATGACCCGTGCCGCGATCCTGAACGTGATGCAATCAGCCTACATCGAGACGGCTGAGCTTAAGGGATTGTCTACTTTTGAAGTCATCCGCAAACATGCCTTCCCAAATGCTGTCGCACCAATTGTGAACGTTGTGATGCTTAACCTTGCCTACCTCGTTGTGGGTGTTGTTGTGGTCGAGGCAGTGTTTGCCTACCCCGGTATGGGTCAGTATCTGGTGGATGCCGTGGTTAAGCGCGACGTGCCAGTTGTTCTTACATCTGGTGTCATTTTCTCAGCTATCTACATCATTTTGAATATGGTCGCAGACATCGTTTCGATCCTGTCAAATCCGCGCCTAAGGCATCCAAAATGAGTGGGGTCCACGCGACCGTGTCAGGCCAATATCTTTGCATTGCAATGCCGTTACCTGCCGCCCCTTCATCCCTTTGCGCAGCTTTGTTTGCGTCCCAAAATACCTATGCGGGGACTTTCTGATGCGTATACCGCTTTCTGCCCTAATCGGCCTGTCCCTGACTGGTCTCTACTTTTTCTGCGCAATATTCGCGTCGTGGGTCGCGCCATATGGCATGGCCGAAACTGTTGGCGAAGTTTGGGAACCATCGCGCATTGGCTTCTTGCTTGGCACCGCACCCGAAGGCACCGTGGAAGCCAAGTATTGGCTGGGCACTGACCAGATCGGGCGTGATCTGCTAACGCGCATGATCTACGGTGGACAAACAACCATCTTTATCGCGACCGCTGGAACCATCCTTAGCTTTACAACAGGATCAACGCTTGGCTTTCTGGCTGCCGTCTCTGGCGGTTGGATCGATCAAGCCCTATCGCGCTTCGTGGATTTGGTGATGTCGATCCCTTCCTTGATCCTTGCGTTGGTCATTCTGTCAGCGATTGATGTGACTGTCCTGACGCTGATCGTCCTTATGGGGCTGTTGGATTCAACACGAGTGTTCAGACTGTCTCGCGCTGTGGCCGTCGATATCTCTGTTATGGAATACGTTGAAGCAGCTCGTCTGCGCGGTGAAAAGACAGCATGGATCATATTCCGTGAAATCCTACCCAATGCTCTGTCCCCACTGGTGGCCGAAATGGGTCTGCGGTTCATCTTTATGGTTCTATTCATCTCCACACTGTCGTTCCTTGGCATTGGCGTTCAGCCACCGCTGGCGGATTGGGGCGGAATCGTAAAAGAGAACAAAGACGGTATTAACTTTGGCATCGGTGCAGCACTTTATCCTGCTGCGGCAATCGCAACCTTGGCCATCTCGGTCAACTTGGTCGCAGACTGGGTCTTGAACCGGACAACCTCACTTAAAGGGGGACGCGGATAATGAGCACTCCACTTCTATCCGTACGTGGTCTGAAAATCGGGGCCACGATTTATCCACCAGATGCAAAACCACATGACATCGAAATCGTACACGGCGTTGATTTCGACGTTGAGGCTGGCAAAGTTCTGGGTCTAATCGGTGAGTCCGGTGCTGGTAAATCCACCATTGGTTTGGCCGCGATGGCCTATGGTCGCGGTGGCGTGCAACTTACCGGTGGTGAGGTTTTTGTAAACGGGCGCGATGTATTACAATCCAGTAAGGGCGACATTCGCAAACTGCGTGGGGCTGAAGTCACTTATGTGTCTCAATCTGCAGCGGCATCGTTCAATCCGGCCAAGAAGATCATGGAACAAGTGATCGAGGCAGCCGTTTTACAAGGTAAGTTCTCGAAAGCTGACGCCGAGGCCCGTGCGATTGAGTTGTTCCGTAAACTTGACCTGCCAGAGCCAGAAACCATCGGTGACCGCTTTCCACACCAAGTGTCAGGTGGCCAATTGCAACGCTGCATGACCGTGTTGGCCCTATGTCCCGAACCTGATTTGGTGGTCTTTGACGAGCCAACAACGGCTTTGGATGTGACAACCCAGATCGACGTTCTAAAAGCGATCAAAGAGGCGATCCGTGATACAGGTGTTGCGGCCCTTTATATCACGCACGATCTGGCTGTGGTGGCACAGGTGTCTGATCACATCATGGTGCTGCGTCAGGGTGAAATGGTCGAATATGGTACCACCGATCAAATCATTAACCAGCCTAAAGAAGACTACACCAAGGCGCTGGTTTCTGTTCGCTCTATCGAACACGTAGAGAAAAAGCCAGAAGGCGAACCACTGCTGCGCGTTGAGAACATTACGGCACGGTATCGTGGTACAAAGTTTGACGTGCTGAAAAATATCAACGTAGAATTACATCCGGGTCAAACGCTGGCAGTGGTTGGTGAATCTGGTTCTGGAAAATCAACATTGGCGCGTGTCATCACGGGGCTTCTACCTGCCAGAGAGGGACGCGTTCATTTCGCTGGACGTGACCTTTCGCCCGATCTGGCCAGTCGCACTGGTGATGACCTACGTGAATTGCAGATGATCTATCAAATGGCTGACACAGCCATGAACCCGCGCCAGACCGTTGGTACGATCATTGGACGCCCGATCGAGTTTTACTTCGGTCTTAAGGGCGCTGAAAAGCAAAAGCGCGTCAAAGAACTGTTAGACGAGATCGAGATGGGCGACGGCTTTATTGACCGGTATCCTGCCGAATTGTCTGGCGGGCAAAAGCAGCGTGTGTGTATTGCACGTGCGTTGGCTGCCAAACCCAAACTGATCATCTGTGATGAGGTCACATCGGCCCTCGATCCACTGGTTGCCGACGGTATCTTGAAGCTGTTACTTGATCTGCAGAAGGTTGAAGACGTCGCCTATCTGTTCATCACCCACGACATCGCAACGGTACGTGCGATCGCAGACAGTATTGCAGTGATGTATCAAGGTGAAGTCGCCCGTTACGGCGGTAAAACCGAGGTGCTCTCCCCACCATTTGACGACTACACCGATTTGTTATTGTCATCAGTTCCAGAAATGAAATTAGGCTGGCTTGAAGGCGTGATCGCCAATCGCAAAATGGAAAGTGGTGGAAACTAGACACCTCTGCAGCTTTAAGCATATTTGGGGTGCGAGGTGCCGCTTCGCACCCCAAATATTTATGACTAAATGAGATCGGCTTTCGTTTAACCTGCTGTCATATGTGCTTTGAATATTGGACTTAAGTCTTCGCTTTGCCGCATCCCTTGCAAGGTTTGCTTGCGTGCACCAGATCCATCAAACAACAACAATGTCACATGGGCTACGCCGTACCGTACGGCAAACTCGCGGCCCACGTCGGTGGTAATATCTGCAACAAGAAAAACCATATCTTCATCAAGGGATTTAACGGCCTGTCGCGCCTCTTTTTGCAAGGCTGTGCACACAGGGCATTGCGGGTCATGCACCTGAACAACCACGGGTTTTCCCTGCCCGATGCGGCCCAAATCATGCTCAGATGCATAGGCCTGATAAGACCCAAAACCTAAGTATCCCACGCCAGCCACCGCGACTGTGGCAACCGCGCCATTGCGTATCAGTTTCATCATATCACGCCGCGTTGGCGCTGCGGCTGGTGTTATTTTGTTGGATTTCGATTTCCGCGACTTTGTGGATTTGGCCATTTCATGCTCCCTACCAATTTTGAAACGACGGTATCCAATATGCAGGGACCACGGCCAATCACGAAGCCGTCATAATGACAGTGCCTGTCGCTCCCATTCAGTTAGAAACTCCATTATCTCAACGGAGTCCCTTAGCCGAGGCGACGGTCGGGCTGCTTGCGTTTTTTTCGCACCAATAGACGCCTCCACCATTTTTAGCTGGTGGTAAAAAGCATCGTACGGATCATCCACAAAAATATCTTCAATTTCACCGTTGTAAGGGCACCATTGCATGTGATTGCGGCCTGCTATTGGCAGCCAAGGGTTGGTGACGAACCGCAGAACCCCATGCGTTCCCGACACGTTAAACCCATATGCCATACCGAAACTGTCAGTGGATTGAAGCGTCCCCAAGACACCGTTGTCGAAGCGCACTGACATAGCAGCGTCAACGACAGTGCCATCTTGTTCGGACACATTTCCAGTTCCGTGCATACGCCGTGCGCCAAAGGCTGCCTCGTCACACATTGTTTGGACCACCAAATGCATCAGAGATGTGGGATAACAGCCGAGATTATAAAGCGTGCCACGTCCCGCGGGATTGGTAACCTTGCAAATGTCTGCGGAATAAAAACCATTTACCGCTTTTAGATCGCCCAACCGGCCATCTTTTAGAACCTCAACAAAACGCGCAAGAAACGGGTGGGCCAAGTACATCAACCCTTCCACAAAGAAGGTCTTGGCTGAAGTCACCCCATCAACCAAAGCGTTGGCTTGCGCCATTGTTGTGGTAAGGGATTTTTCAGACAACACCGACTTACCTTGCGCCGCCGCCGCCGAGGTCAGCGTGTGGTGCACGTGATTGGGTGCCCCAATGTAGACGGCATCAACGTCTGGGTCTGCCATCACACCGTCATACCCCAACGATTGCTTTACAAACCCATGTGCAATTTGGAATTGGTCAAGCGCCTGTTGCTGCCGTCCCGCGATAGTATGCAACGTCGATCCATCGC
>JBLHPE010000001.1:0-109826 GCA_047624005.1 Ascidiaceihabitans sp. | reverse complement strand
GTGTCGAACGTGGCAACCGCACCTTCCGCGAAGAATTCTATGCATGTCGTGATCTCATTGCTGACAGCATAGGAGCGATGCGGTTTGAACTTCGAAAAGCCGTCGATAAATACAACACATTCAGGCCTCATCATGCCTTGAAAGGCAAGACACCAATGGAGTACCTTCGAATCACTCAGGCCGAAGCCGCGTGAGTCTCAAAACACCTGAACCTATACAATTTGCAAATACCCTTTGCCAAATCTATAGAAACTTCCTATACGCCCCTGTCGACTATGGAATCATTCATAACGACACCTCCATGGGCCTGCACTGGACGACATCCCGGGCTGCGCCATCACACTAACCTTTTAAAGGAGACCCCGATGTCGATTACGCCAGAAGAAAAAGCACGCTTGATGACTGAATACGCCATTAAAGAAGGCGATACAGGTTCACCAGAAGTTCAAGTTGCAATCTTGTCCTCGCGCATCGCGACGCTGACAGAGCACTTTAAAACACACAAAAAAGACAACCACGGCCGTCGTGGTTTGCTGAAGATGGTTGCGACACGTCGTAAGTTGCTGGATTACGCCCGCGCTAAGGACGAAGCACGTTACCAAGACCTAATCAAACGTCTAGGCCTGCGCCGCTAAGCGCCTCCAAGACTGAAATTCAGAAAACGCCCGTTGCTTGCAGCGGGCGTTTTTTGTTGTGTGTTGCACTGCAGACTCTCGACGGTGATAGGTGTGGCTTTCTTTGCAAAATGTACAAATGCCACCCCTAGATTGTACATTTTGCAGAGATCGTTATTCGGCCATATCACGTCAAATTTCAAAAATTGTACATTTCTTGACCCAATTTGTACAAATCGGAGGAACCAATCTTGTTAACCTTTGGGTAACAACTGGTGCCTCATAAATGTTACCCTGAAAACCGTCAACCACACCATTGAACCTGCGACTCCTTGGGGGCTTGTGCGTGTCATAGGCTGCACTAAAGTTGAAATCGGTAAATACAAAGGTGTCCGATGAAATTAGCGATTTGTGGGTGTGGAATTGGTGGCCTCGCCGCAGCAATTTTGGCGCATCGTGCTGGATTTGTTGTCACCATTTTCGATCAATTTGATACACCTGAACCCGTAGGTTCCGGGCTTGTTATTCAACCCGTTGGTTTGCGCGTGTTAGAGCAGTTGGGTGCCGCCAAGAGTGCGTTGGCAAAAGGGGCCAAAGGGTACCAAATGATCGGGCACGAGATCAAAAGTAAACGCACTGTTTTGGATGTTTCCTATGGACCCAAAGATGGCCCAAATTTCGGTTTAGGTATTCATCGAGCAAGCTTGTTCGAGGCATTGTTAGATGTCGCAACGGCCAACGGCATTGAGATCACCAAACAGCATCGCGTGGCCGCAACTCATACCAACGATCAGGGTCGTTTCGTGTCTTTCGAAAATGGTGAAACCCGAGGCCCATTCGACTTGGTCGTGGATACAACAGGCGCAAGGTCACCCATCAGCCCGCTGGTGTCCAAACCACTGCCTTATGGTGCAATTTGGAGCACTGTGGCTTGGCCTGAAAACTGCACATTGCAGTATGATCGGCTACAGCAACGCTATCGACGTGCCTCTAATATGATCGGCATTTTACCCATCGGAACATTGCCCGGTGAAGATCAACCAAAGGCAGCATTGTTTTGGTCACTGCCTCGTACTGAAATCGACGCTTGGCGCGAGGCCCCAATTGAACAATGGCGCGATCAGGCGACCACGCTTTGGCCGGAACTGGCCCCCTTTACCGATCAAATTACTGACCACGCCCAGATGACAGCCGCAGTTTATACGCATGGCAGTTTAGGCAAGCCGTTTTCCGATGGGTTGGTCCATATTGGTGACGCTGCCCATCGCGCAAGCCCACAATTGGGCCAAGGAGCGAACATGGCCCTGCTGGATGCGGCAGCCTTGGTGAAGTGTCTGGAAACGTATCCCATTGATCAGGCGTTGCCTAAATACGTTCAGGCTAGACGGCTGCATACGAACACATATCAGGCGATGAGCTGGGCGTTTACCCCAATGTATCAATCGGGCAGCCGCGTTCTACCTGTCTTACGAGACTACGTCTTGGCACCACTCAGCAAGATTTATCCTGTGCCCGCAATTCTGACCAGCTTGGTCAAGGGCACAATGGTCAACCCGATGCGTCGACTATAAAAGATTGGCAATCAGACGCAAATCCAAACGGCCCACAAAGTCCCTTAACCGAGCTTCAGTTTCCGCGCTGTCGCAAACGAAACAAGCCGTTTGTTGGTCTCATCCCAAAGGTTCAGGCCCGCGCATTTAAAGCTTTGGCGTATGTTCATACGGCTGCTAGAATTTGCCAACTCTTCATGGTCGCGCAACACTTCGGTCAAGCGATAGAACGGGATACGGCTGTAAAGGTGATGCACGTGATGGATGCCAATATTGGCAGAGAACCACTGCAAGATTGGCGGAAGGTCGTAGTGCGAGCTGCCGTGAAGGGCCGCTTCGTGCACTTGCCAGTCTTGATTTTCAACCCAATGGGTCGTTTCAAACTGATGCTGAACGTAGAACAGCCAAACGCCAGTTGTCGCTGCGATCAATGTTGTGGGTAGGAATACGAGGAACAACGCCTGCCATCCACCGAACTGCACAATGATGGTCAACAGAACGGCAATTGCCAGATTGGTGCCCATTGCGCTGATCCAGTCCTTCGTCTGGCTTAGGCCCGACCAAGGAATACGGTTTGTTAGAAAGAACAGATAGGTTGGTCCAATGCCAAACATCACCAGTGGGTGACGGTAAGCCCGATACAGAAGTTGGCCGAAACGGCTGCGCTGGTGATATTCTTCGACTGTCAGTGTCATCACGTCGCCGATACCGCGTTGATCAAGGTCCCCTGCGTGGCTGTGATGGATCGAATGGGTGCGACGCCAAACGTCATACGGCGTGAGTGTCAAAATTCCCAACGTGCGGCCCGTCCAGTCGCTAAGTGTCCGGTTCCCGAAAAAGGAGCCATGCCCACAATCATGTTGGATGCAGAAAAGACGTAGGAGGAAACAACCGTTCACGACCGATAGACCTAGGGCTGCAATGTAGCTGTAATTTGCGACCCAGCAGGCCAAAACCCAAAGAATGACGAACGGTACAACACTGACCCCTAATTCGAAGCTGCTGCGTAAACTGTTAGGTTCTCGGTACTTTTTCAGTACCTGCACCCAGTCGCGCGCTGCCATATTCGATGAGTTATCAGTTTTTTCGGTCATATTCTGCTCGTGTTTTTATATACCTGCTGTATCTGCAATACTGCATAGGCGTGATTTAGCAAACTAACATTATCGTCGCATCAATGTGAGCAGTGCAAATTGCGGCGAATACCCCACAAAATAGCGCGAAACCCCTAATCCCTTCCCATCAGCCCATTTCTACTGTAAGGCGCGTTTATCTGAAATCAGGTGCTCGGACTCCGGTGCCCGAAATAAAAGATACAGGAGTCAGGGGCAATTCGGCCCCTATGCAAAGGCCAATGGGCCAACAAGGAAACTTAGATGTTTAACGTAACTAAAAAATCAATCCAGTGGGGCGAAGATACGCTTACACTGGAAACAGGCAAAGTCGCGCGTCAAGCCGACGGTTCTGTCATCGCCACACTGGGCGAGACATCCGTTATGGCCAACGTAACTTTTGCCAAAAAGCAAAAGCCGGGTCAGGATTTCTTTCCGCTGACCGTGCACTACCTAGAACGCTATTACGCCGCCGGTAAAGTACCAGGTGGCTTCTTTAAGCGCGAAGCACGTCCTTCAGAAAAAGAGACGCTGACGTCTCGTTTGATTGACCGTCCATTGCGTCCACTGTTCGTTCCTGGCTTCAAAAACGAAGTTTTGGTGATGTGTACAGTTCTGTCACACGATCTGGTTAATGATCCGGACATGGTTGCGATGATCGCTGCCTCTGCTGCATTGACGATTTCTGGCGCGCCATTCATGGGCCCAATCGCTTGCTGTCGTGTTGGTTTTGAGGATGGCGAATACATCCTGAACCCAGAAGTTGACGACATGCAGGACCTGCGCCTGAAGCCTGAGCAACGTCTTGATCTTGTTGTTGCCGGTACAAAAGACGCCGTGATGATGGTTGAATCAGAAGCATACGAATTGTCCGAAGCTGAAATGCTGGGTGCGGTTAAGTTTGCTCATGATGCGTTCCAGCCTGTGATCGATTTGATCGTTGATCTGGCCGAAGATGCTGCAAAAGAGCCGTTCGATTATCAGCCTGCTGATTATTCCGAACTGTCTGCTGCTGTTGCAACTGCTGGCGAAGCTGGCATGCGCGCTGCATTCGCAATTGGCGACAAGCAAGAACGTACAACTGCAGTTTCTGCAGCACGCGGCGTCATCATGGATGCACTGTCTGACGAGCAAAAAGGCGACGCGAACCTTGGTTCCGCAATGAAGGGTCTTGAGGCTTCTATCCTGCGCGGCGATATCGTCAAAACAGGTAAGCGTCTTGATGGTCGTGCGACGGATGAAATCCGCGACATCGTTTGCGAAACTGGCATGTTGCCACGTACACACGGTTCTGCCTTGTTCACACGCGGTGAAACACAAGGTTTGGTTGTGACCACTTTGGGTACCGGCGATGACGAGCAGTTCGTTGACGCATTGCACGGCAACTTCAAATCCAACTTCTTGCTGCACTATAACTTCCCACCCTATTCGGTTGGTGAAGCTGGTCGTGTGGGCCCTCCTGGCCGTCGCGAAATTGGTCACGGCAAATTGGCATGGCGCGCATTGCAAGCTGTTCTACCTGCTGCAACTGATTTCCCATACACGGTACGTGTTGTGTCCGAGATCACAGAATCCAACGGCTCGTCTTCAATGGCGTCTGTCTGCGGTGGCTCCTTGTCCATGATGGACGCGGGTGTACCGTTGAAATCTGCGGTTGCTGGTGTTGCGATGGGTCTGATCATGGAAGACAGCGGCGAATACGCCATCCTGTCCGACATCTTGGGTGACGAAGATCACTTGGGCGACATGGACTTTAAAGTGGCTGGTACTGAAAACGGTATCACGTCTTTGCAAATGGACATCAAAATCGCAGGCATCACGCCTGACATCATGGAAAAAGCGCTTGAGCAGGCACGTACTGGTCGTTTGCACATCCTTGGTGAAATGAACAAAGCACTGACCGGTGCTGCTGAATTCTCAGAGCACGCACCACGCATTGAGACCATGCAGATCCCAACGGATAAAATCCGTGAAGTGATCGGTTCTGGCGGTAAAGTGATTCGTGAAATCGTTGAAGTGTCCGGCGCAAAAGTCGACATCAACGACGAAGGCATCATCAAGATTGCATCGCCAAATGGTGAAGCGATTAAGAAAGCCTACGAAATGATCTGGTCAATCGTAGCTGAGCCAGAAGAAGGCATGGTTTACACCGGTACGGTCGTTAAGATCGTAGACTTCGGTGCATTCGTGAACTTCTTTGGCAAGCGCGATGGTTTGGTCCACGTTTCCCAAATCGAAAACCGCCGTTTGAACCACCCTTCCGACGTCCTTAAAGAGGGCCAAGAAGTGAAGGTCAAATTGTTGGGCTTTGACGATCGTGGCAAGGTTCGCCTGTCCATGAAAGTTGTAGATCAGGCAACTGGTCTAGAAGTTGTTGAAGAGAAAGCCGCTGAGGAGTAAATCCTAAGCACTAAAAAAATCTAAAACGTCCATCGCTTTTGCTTTGGGCGTTTTACAACGGAATTTCACAACATGAACGATCTACTGACCGACGAACAGCGTGTGACCATCGTAACGGTGACCTACAATAGCGCTGCAGTTGTAAAAGAAATGCTATCCTCAGTTCCTGCTGGTGCCCGTATTATTGTCGTCGATAATGCATCGCAGGACCTTGATGCATTGCGCGCAGTTACAGACGAATTTAGCGCAACACTTGTTGAAAACGAACGCAACAAGGGCTTCGGTGTAGCGTGCCATATCGGTGCGCTGCAAGTTGACACAGAATTTGTTCTGTTCCTAAATCCTGACGCCATATTGCTTCCCGACACTTTGGCAAAGTTCGTCGAAGCCACTGTAAATTACCCCGACGCCTCTGGCTTCAATCCACGACTAGAAGACCATGACGGCAAACCGTTTTTCAAACGCAAAAGCTATATTTTGCCCCGCTCCAAATGGATGCCACGCGGCTGGCCTGAAAGCGACCAGATCGTTTCAGTTTTATCAGGCGCTGCAATGTTCATGACCTTGGACAACTACATGAAATGTGGCGGCTTCGATCCCGAGATTTTTTTGTTCCACGAAGACGACGACCTTGCCTTGCGCCTACATGCGCAATGCGGGCCTTTAATGTTTATTCGCGATGCGATCGTCCAACACGGCGGTGGTTCATCAACCACGCGCAGCAGTGAAGTGGCCGCGTTGAAGGCTTGGCACATGGGACATTCACGGGTTTATGCGACGCGTAAACATAACATGCGATTTGCGCGGACCATTGCCGTTGTTCAATCATTCTTGCAGGCAATTTCGCCTATAGTGTTATTTTCAGCTCGAAAACGCGCAAAGCAGTTTGCGTTTTTACGAGGGGTTGTTCATGCAAGTCTTGGACAAAAAAGCGATATGAGGATTGATCAATGAAAACACTTAATCGTAAGTTCTACTTGTGGCTTCAAAAAATGCTTGGTCGATCAACTGAAACCTACGCGCCTCATGGCGTCGACGTACATGTTCCTGCATCGTCAGATTTGGCAATTCGATACCTTCTGGCCAAAGGTCGGCCATATGAAGAACCAGAAGCTGACATGGTCCGCCGGTTCTTAACCAAAGATACCAATGTTATCGAACTTGGTGGGTGCTTTGGGATTATATCCGCGCTGATCCGTAACCAGATTGGCCGCGATGCACACCATATCATTGCCGAACTCAATCCTGATTTAGCAGATATTTGCCGTCAAAACGCAGGCCGCAATGCAGCGCCCGATGTCTCGGAAGTTGTCGAAGCCGCCGTTGATTATTCAGGCCAAAAAACCGTTAACTTTGCAAGGGGCCACAATGCTCATGTTGGCCGTGTTGCCAATAAGGACGAAGCCGGAATAACGGTTCCCACAACGACCCTATCAAAGATTGCCGACAAGTTGCCAGACGGACCATTTGCTTTGGTTTGTGATATCGAGGGCGCAGAAATTGCATTGTTTGAGGCCGAGGCCGCGCTTATGCCACGGATTTCCTCGATCATTTTAGAGACACACCCGGGGATTTATCTAGACGGTGATGACGATCTAGAAAAACTGCTGAATCAGATCAAAAGCTATGGCTTCCAGCAACTCGAAAACCGGGAAAACGTGGTGTACTTTGCGAGGAAAGACGCCTGAAGAATATGGCCCTTACCACCTTCGTAATAAATCTTGATAGCAGCAGCGATCGCCTTTCTGAAATCACGCAGCACTTGTCGGACCGGGGCATAGACTTTACCCGAGTACCCGCAGTGGATGGTCGGCAACCTGACCATGCCGAAGCAGATCGTTATGATTCCACATCTGCCCGCAAAATCATCGGGCGCGAAATGATGGGTGGCGAAATTGGATGCTTCCTAAGTCATCGTCGTGCCTTAGGCGAATTTTTACAAACCAAGGCATCACACGCTCTCATCTTGGAAGATGATGCCATTCTAGAGCCTAATCTGGTCGAAAAAGTAGAAAAAGCGGTCGCGTGGCTAGACGCCTCAGCCAGCAAAGGCTGGCGCACGATCAACGTCGGTCGCGCAAAACTACCGATAACAACGCATCTTTGTGAACTCGGTGAACATAGCCTAGTCGCTGCGCATTATGCCCCGATGGGCGCTTATGCATTGGTCTGGTCACGTAAGGGTGCGGAAGGGTTTTTAGCCTTATCCGAGAAGATAAGTGCGCCAGTTGATAACACCATGCAAAATTGGTTGTGCCGCAACGGTGGCGGATTTGCGATCAATCCCGAACTTGCATTTGTGTCGTATGCCGAGAGCGTGATTGATAACACAGCCCACGGTCAACGACCTGCAAGAGGGCGGTTTCAACGCAGTTGGCTCTATGGTCCCCGCAAACAAAAGCGGCTGTGGAAAAACCGGCTTTGGGCGTACATACGCAAAGCCGGCTCTTCAATCTGACTACTTAGGTGCTTTGGTTTTACGCAGGTACGGCAGAATCGTTTCGAATTCACCGAACTTCGCTTTTGCATCCGCATCGCTCACGCTTGGCGGAATAATCACGTCTTCACCGGGCATCCAGTTCGCAGGTGTCGCAACCCCTTTGGCCGACATTTGCAAGCCATCAAGCGCACGCAAGACTTCGGCAAAGTTACGGCCAACGGTCATTGGATAGGTCATCGACAACTTTAGCTGCTTATCTGGCCCGATGATAAACACCGAACGTACTGTCGCGCTGTCTGCTGGTGTGCGGCCATCTGGCAAATAGGCCTCAGAAGGTAGCATGTCGAAGGCTTTAGAAACCTCTAGCCCAGTGTCTGCGATGATTGGGAAGCCAGCTTTGGCACCAGCAACTTTCTCAATGTCGCCTTTCCATTTCTTATGGTCCTCAACACCGTCAACAGAGACACCGATCACTTTGGTGCCACGTGCCGCCCATTCATCAGCCAACTGTGCAACAGCGCCAAATTCCGTTGTGCAAACAGGTGTAAAATCTTTTGGGTGGGAGAACATAATCGCCCAAGAATCACCAATCCAGTCGTGCAGTTGGATCGTGCCGTGGTCAGTTTCCACAGTCATATTCGGGATCGTGTCGTTAATACGCAGGCTCATAATTTCTCTCCTATGCAATTTTGGGCTCGGGTTCACCATAACGTACGATTTGTATGGATACATCCCCGTCCTTGATACTGATTTAATGTGGTGACACAGTGTTTTCAATTGGCGGGTTTGAGATAACCCACCGCATGCAAACGGGAGACGCACCATGCAAGAGAAACGTGATTTTTATATCAACGGTGAATGGGTCAAAAGCCAAGGCGGCACTGACCACAACGTAATCGATCCCTCAACTGAGGAACCGACAGCTGTTATCACACTGGGGTCCGAGGCGGATACAAACGCTGCAGTGGCTGCGGCGAAGGCTGCGTTGCCGGGTTGGATGGCGACCCCTGTTGAAGAACGCATCGCCTATGTGTCCAAACTGGTTGAGGTCTATGAGGCCCGCGCTGAAGAATTGGCAACATCGATGAGCGCCGAAATGGGTGCCCCTATTTCGATGTCTCGCTCCAGCCAAGTTGGCGCTGGGTCTTATCACCTAAAGAACTTCATCAAAGCGGCGAAAAATTTCGAATTTAGCCGCCCGCTTGGTGCACATGCCCCGAACGATCGGATCATCTATGAGCCCGTTGGTGTGGCCGCACTGATCACGCCGTGGAACTGGCCGATGAACCAAGTGACGCTGAAAGTTGGCGCTGCAGCCATCGCGGGTTGCACTATGGTGCTTAAGCCGTCCGAGGAAAGCCCGATCAACGCGATGGTCTTTGCCGAAATGATGGATGAGGCTGGTTTCCCTAAAGGCGTGTTCAACATGCTGAACGGTGACGGCGTTGGCGTTGGTTCGACCCTAGCAGGCCACAAAGACGTGGACATGGTCAGCTTTACCGGCTCGACCCGCGCTGGCACGTTGATCTCGAAGAACGCAGCAGACACACTCAAGCGCGTGCATTTGGAATTGGGTGGCAAAGGCGCCAACCTGATCTTTGACGATGCGGATGAAAAGGCCGTGAAACGTGGTGTTCTGCACATGATGAACAACACCGGCCAATCCTGTAACGCGCCTAGCCGCATGTTGGTGCAGCGCGGCATCTATGACAAAGCCGTCGCTGAGGCTGCTGCTGTCGCCGACAGTGTGACCGTTGGTCCAGCGTCCGAAGAAGGCCGCCACATTGGTCCAGTTGTGAACGAAGTGCAGTGGGGCAAAATTCAGGCCTTGATCGAGAAAGGTATCGAAGAGGGTGCCAAGCTGGTTGCTGGTGGTCCGGGTCGTCCCGATGGCTTGAACCGTGGCTTCTATGTAAAGCCAACTGTCTTTGCTGATGTGAACAATCAGATGACAATTGCGCAGCAGGAAATCTTTGGTCCGGTTCTGTCGATCATTCCGTTTGATACTGAAGAAGAGGCTGTCGAGATCGCCAATGACACGCCATACGGTTTGACCAACTACGTGCAAACTCAGGATCCAGCCCGCGCCAATCGTTTGGCCAAGCAATTGCGATCTGGCATGGTCGAGATGAACGGTACATCGCGCGGTGCAGGTGCTCCGTTTGGTGGCATGAAGCAGTCCGGCAATGGCCGTGAAGGCGGCGTCTGGGGTCTGGAAGACTTCCTAGAGGTCAAATCTGTGTCCGGTTGGGCCGCTGAGTAAATCAATGTGTGGTGCGCGACATGCGCACCTTACTGATCAACAAGGGGCTGCCTGTTATGGGCGGCCCTTTTCGTTGCCAATTTGGGACTGATTAGGGTGGGCGCTCTAGTTTCACACAACAGCAGACTCGACAAAACATAATCATCTTGGTAAAGCCAAAATTCCTGCAAATCCTTGCAACTCTTATCTAGAAAGGTGGTGAAAACCACATGCAGGTTAGTGTTCGTGATAACAATGTCGATCAGGCGCTTCGTGCCCTGAAGAAGAAGCTACAGCGTGAAGGCGTTTTTCGTGAAATGAAGCTTAAGCAACATTTCGAGAAACCGTCCGAGAAAAAAGCGCGTAATAAAGCTGAAGCAATCCGTCGTGCCCGTAAATTGGCGCGTAAGAAATTGGAACGTGAAGGGTGATCTAAATCACTTTTTGCTGTAACAAGCTTCTAAACCCTCGCGGCCAATTGGCGGCGGGGGTTTTTTCTTGCCCATCTTTCAGACTATCCATCCCTCACCCCAGCATGAAAACATCATACCGCGTCGATTTTCCGCGTATTTGATGGGAACACGCCTGTATTCCCCTGATCGGGTCAGCCTTCGCTGGCCACTTTAAGACCACCCGATTGCGCGCGTTATCAAGCGCCACACGCACCAAATCAGCAGCGTCTTCATCGGTACCAACAATCTCGCGGACTTGACGTAACTCGCGCTTCACAAGCGCAGAATTGTGACGTGGTGGATGCATCGGGTCGATCAAGATTGCCTCGCCTGACAACGTTGGCAGCAGGTCTTTGGCGTCCCCTTTCAAAAGGGTCATTCGGCCAATAATTTCAGCCAATTCACCGCCTTCTTGTGCGGCCTCAATCATGCCCTGAACCAGCAGTTCATACATCCCGTCCGACCGTTCAATCAACGTGACCTGCGCACCCAGCGACGCCAACAGAAACGCGTCACGCCCCAAGCCAGCGGTTGCATCAATAATTGTGGGTGTTTTGCCAGCGCGCAACCCCATAGCCTTTGGTAGCGCTTGCCCCCGCCCACCGCCAAACCGGAGACGATGCGCGACCGCGCCACCTACAAAATCAACCCGCAATTCACCCTCAACCTGCGTCATAGTCTGATCATCGCCATCTGGTGCGTTAGCTTTAAAATCCGCACATAGTTTCACCAAAACATTAGCGGTGCTTATGTGCCTACGTCCAACTTAAAACGGTGCTTTTGCCCGTACCCTTAGCGACTGTCCATTCTCTGGATGTTTGACGCGCAATTCTTCGGCGTGCAGCATCATACGTGGATACGCTTGGCTTTGTTCATGCCCATAAAACGGATCGCCTAAAATCGGATACCCAAGCGCCAACATGTGCAATCGCAGCTGATGTGTCCGCCCTGTTTTAGGGGTCAGCCTGATCCGCGATGTCTCGCCTTGATCCTTTAGCAATCGCCAGTCCGTGATCGACGGCTTGCCCGTCTCGTGACACACCATTTGTAGTGGTCTATTGGGCCAGTCCACGATCAGCGGCAGGTCAACCGTACCCGATTTTTCCTCAGGCACGCCCCAAACACGCGCAACATACATCTTCTTTGTTTGCCGTTCTTGGAACTGAACGGACAAGGTCCGCTGCGCATGTGGGTTCAGGCCAAAGATCATCACGCCCGATGTATCCCGATCAAGGCGATGTACCAACAATGCGTGGGGGAAAACCTTTTGCACGCGGGTGATCAGGCAATCCGCCAGATGCTCGCCACGGCCGGGCACTGACAGCAAGCCAGCTGGTTTATCAACAGCGATAACATCTGCATCATCGTGCAAAAGCACCAGCGGGTCGTTCGGGGGGGAATACGTTGCGTCCATAGCCCTTCAGTTCACAGATGTAGGTTTGGTTTTCAACCCATGACATGCAAGGCTGTACCATAGAGGAGATTAACATGCATCCGACAATCCAATCTTTCCACGATATGGTTTTGGCAAATGACCACGCAGGTGTTCCCGCGTTGATGGCCGAGGACGTCCGTTTCAGTCCACCAACTTATTGGGCAACATGGACGGGCCGCGAACCGGTGGCGGCTGTATTGGGGCACGTGAACGAAGTGTTTCAGGATTTCAAATACCGCCGCGTGATGGGATCTGGCAACGACTGGGCGCTAGAGTTTCAGTGCACGATTGAGGGCTTAGATTGCGTTGGCGTCGATCTGATTACGTTGAACGACGACGGCTTGATGCAAGATTTCGAAGTGGTCATGCGCCCACATAAAACCATCGGCGCGTTGCGCGAGGCCATGAATACCCGCGTTTCGAAAGACCCACGGTTCCTGAAATTTCGCGAGGCGCTAAGCTAAGCGTTTCCATTATTTCTGACGCATCTTGCGGAACATCGACACTGAATAGATCACCAGTGCCGCCCAGATCATTGGAAAGGCGATCATCCGTGCTTGGCCAAACTCTTCGCCGAATACGAAGACCGCCACGAGGAAGATCAAAGTGGGCGCAATGTACTGCATGATGGCGATAGTGGTCAGTTGCAGCCCCTTAGCGCCGTTGGCGTACAGCAACAATGGCACCGCAGTGACAATGCCACAGCCCATCAGCAGCCACGTGTCGCGTGTCATGCTTAAATCAAAACTATTTTGACCCTGCGAGGTGAGCCATCCAACATATGCCAGTGCGGGGATAAGAAGGATCAACACTTCTAGCAAGAACCCTTGATTTGGCCCAATTGGAAGTTGCTTCTTACACAATGCATAAAGCCCCCACGACACAGTCAGCCCCAGCGAAACCCAAGGGACCGATCCGTTTGAAACCGCTAAAACTACAACCGCAGCAGCAGCCAATGCGATCGCAGCCAGTTGCGCACGCGTCAACGGTTCACGCAGTATGATTGCGCCAAGGGCGACACTGAACAGCGGGTTGATGTAATATCCAAGGGCGGCGTCCAAGGTGCGATCCGCAGATATCGCCCAAACATAAATGCCCCAATTGATTGTGATTAATGCAGCTGTAAGACAGCCCATTGCCAGCATTTTTGGATTTAGAAGGGCGGCACGAACATCCTTGGTCCGACCCATATAGACCAGCAACAAGCCCGCAATTGGCACCGACCAAATCACACGGTGCGCGACAATTTCAGCCGATGGTAGATGCGACAACATTTTCATGTAAATCGGCAAAAAGCCCCAAAGAAAATACGCTCCAAATGCAAAGCCAAAACCTGACAGGGTGTCGCCACTGGTTGATGGGTTTGGCTTGGACATAGGGCGCTCCGATTTTAGTCACGCAACGCCTAGCACCCCCACCATCATTGTCCAGATGCAACAGCACAGCCACAATAACCCCTGATTTCTTTTGGCCAAAAATATCCTGGGGGAGCGCCTAAGCGCGGGGGCAGCGCCCCGCACCGACATTACTTAAACTTTAACACGCTCGGATTTTGGATCGTAGAACGGTTTGAGCTTTGCCTCGGCTTTGACCCGTGTGCCCATCACATCGATCTCGAACGTGCTGTCCAACAACTCCGCAACACTTTCGCCTTTGCAGGGCACATAGCCCATACCAACAGACGCCCCTACATGGTGGCCGTATCCACCAGAAGACAAGTACCCAACGCTCTCGCCGTTTCGTAGAATTGGTTCGTTGTGATAAAGTAGCGGCTCAGGATCAGTCAGTTTGAACTGCACCAAACGGTTTTCAAGACCAGTTTCACGTTTGCGCAGAACAGCATCGCGACCGATGAAATCAGGTTTGTCTGTTTTGACGGCAAAGCCAAGTCCCGCTTCCAAAACGTGATCCTCGGATGTGATGTCATGCCCAAAGTGGCGGAATCCTTTTTCCATCCGGCACGTGTCCATCATATGCATCCCGCACAGACGCATCCCAAAATCAAAACCGGCCTCGGCCAATGTTTCGAAGACGTGACCGCATTGATCCGCAGACACGTAAACTTCCCAACCCAGCTCACCGACATACGTCACACGGTGCACACGGGCGAGGCCCATCCCGATTTCAATCTCTTGCGCTGTGCCGAAGGGATTTACGTCGTTTGTGAAGTCGTTTGGCGATACGGCTTGCAGCAATTCGCGCGAACGTGGACCCATGATGGCCAGAACGCCTTCGCCTGCTGTGACATCCGTGATCACAACGTTGAAATTGCCTTTGTTGCGGCGCATCCATGTTTGATCGGCAAGGCGTGTCGCGGCAGGCGTCACCACTAAAAAGCAATCGGGTTCGATCCGTGTGACCGTCACATCAGCCTCAATACCGGCTTTGGAATTCAAGAACTGCGTGTAAACGATTTTGCCAACAGGAACGTTGTAATCGCCGCCCCCAACATAGTTCATGAAGGCCATCGCATCCGGCCCCTCAACACGGATTTTCCCGAATGACGACATGTCATACATGCCAACATTTTGGCGGATGGACATGTGTTCCTCGCGCACGTTGTCAAAGAAATTTTGACGCGACCAGCTATATTCATACTTTGGTTCTTGTGCCTCACGGGCGAACCAATTGGCACGTTCCCATCCAGCTATTTCGCCCATCACCGCGCCACGATCCAACTGCTGTTGATGGAACGGTGTTCGGCGCACACCACGTGCAGTTTCTTTTTGACGGAATGGGAAGTGATCCGCATAAAGCAAACCCAGCGACTCTTTTGAGCGGGCCTCAAGGTATTTTTTATTGCCCATGAAAGGCTGCATCCGACTGATGTCGACATCGCCTAGATCGAAAGGTTTTTCGCCTGTGTCCATCCAAGCAGCCAGCGCCATGCCAGCGCCACCGGCAGATTGGATACCAATGGAATTAAAGCCAGCGGCCACCCAAAAGTTATCAACCTCAGGTGAAAGGCCAAGATGGTAGGCATCATCAGGTGTAAATGATTCTGGCCCGTTAAAGAACGTGTGAATACCCGCCTCAGCTAAAATTGGCATCCGGTCGACCGCCATTTCAAGGATCGGCTCGAAGTGGTCAAAGTCTTCTTGCAATTGGTCGAATTCGAAGGATTCAGGGATACCGTCAACGGCCCATGGCTTGGCTTCCGGTTCAAACGCGCCCAGCAGGATTTTGCCAGCGTCTTCTTTGTAATATGCATATTCATCTGGGACACGGAGCACTGGCAGTTGCGTGAGCCCTTTGATGTTTTCGGTTACAATGTAGAAGTGTTCGCACGCCTGCAGTGGCACGTTAACGCCCGCCATGCGGCCAACCTCGTGACCCCACATGCCGCCACAGTTCACGACCATGTCTGTCTCAATGCGGCCTGTGTTACCATCATCATCTGTCCAGTCGACGCCAGTTACAATCCGACCTTCTTTGACAATATCAGTGACTTTAACACGTTCTTGAATCAGTGCCCCACGCTGCCGTGCACCTTTGGCCAGTGCCAATGCGATGTTGCCCGGATCGCCCTGCCCGTCCAAAGGCAGATAGACCGCGCCTTTGACACCAGCAAGATTAATGTGCGGGTACAATTCTTGAACGCGTTCGTTCGAAATTTCTTCAACCTCAACACCAAATGCGCGGGCCATTCCTGCTTGGCGATAAATCTCTTCGCGGCGTTCTTCGGTCAGTGCAACCGTGATGGATCCTACACGCTTAAAGCCGGTGGCCACGCCTGTTTCCGCTTCCAATGTGCCGTAAAGTTCTTGGGAATACTTCGCTAACTTGGTCATGTTGGCCGTCGCACGTAACTGCGCGATCAAGCCAGCGGCGTGCCATGTGGTGCCGGATGTTAATTGTTTGCGTTCCAAAAGGACCACATCTTTCCAACCGAGCTTGGTTAGATGATAGGCTACGGAACAGCCGATCACGCCACCCCCAATGATGACAACGCGTGCTTTTTTCGGAAGTGACGACATGAATTTAGGCCTTATAAAACGCAGTTAATTCCTCTGTGACATAGAATACCAAACTGCGGATCGTCAAAAACGTCATAAGTGACGCATTTAAAGCCTTATCGAACAAGCCCCGCACCTTTTTTATTCTGGCGGATCACTGTGGGTGTCACCCCGAAAAAGCTTCGGTAAAGACTGGAAAACCCGTTTGGGAAACCGCAAGCCATGCCAATCTCGCGGATGGTCAGCGTGGTGTTCAGCAACAAATTATTTGCCCAATTCAGCCGCAGTTCGCGGTAATAAGTATTGGGCGTGGTGTTCAATCTGCGATGAAAGCGGCGTTCCAACGAACGGGACGAAATACCAACACGTTCAACCAGTTCAGAAATTGGCAGGGGGTCTTCCATGTGCGATTGCATCATCCCAATACATTGGTCCAACTCTTTGTCGCCCGTCATAGTAAGCCGTTTACCACCAAAGGGTTGCAAGGTTTTAAAATCACGGATTTTTTCGTGCAACAAAATATCTGCAGTGGTCATCACAGCGGCTGCAGACATATGATTGCCGACAAGCCCTAGCATTAAGTCAACTGTTGCGCCCATACCTGCACAGGTCACGATCCGACCGTCATCAACCGCTAATGCATAAGTGCCTTCGCCGCCAGGATCGCCGCGTTCTTGCAGCACGGCCCGGTTTTCCCAGTGCGTTGTATGATCGCCGGATCCTGCGGGATGTTCAGAGATAAAGCGGCTGGCGGCTTCAGACAGCAACAACACCTTGGCCTTACGATAGCTATACGCCGATATGGTCGCATCTAGTGATAGGTCAGGATGATCGGAATTGGAGTTGCCGATAATGAAAACGTAGTCGGCATCTGGCTTTTCGCTTAGTTTTTCAGTCAACGTTCCAAGGCCTGCACCGCATGACACATACCCGCCTTTGACCGACCTGTACGTCCAGTCAAAAAGGGGCGCAGGGTTGATCCGATTGGCCATCCGCAAAACTTCGACTACGCCAGATAGTTCTACCAAAACAAAGCCTTCAGCGATGATGATATCGACCCCCAATGGACGGCCCAAGGTCTGTGCGACGTGCAATGTAGTGTCGGTGTCAGTGTCAGTCATGACTTAAGGCGACGCGATAATTCGGCGATATGAGATGGCCCAACTTCACAACATCCACCGATAATGCTGGCACCGTTTGCAGCCCAATCTTGTGCGAAGGTTGCGTAGGCATCGGGTGCAAGATCATTACGTGCACTTAACAAGTCTACGGTGGCGCCGACCTTGTTGAAATCCGCAGCAATTCCAGTGAACCCGTTGGCATAGGCCCCTACAACATCAGCAAGTTTCGCAAGAATTGGAACAGCGACACTGACAGCTTCAGGTTTGGAACAGTTTATGAAAACGGCAGCCGGTCCGTATTCTTTCAGGAGCGGCGCGATGTCATTCAATGGCTCGCCAGAACGCAAACGTGTACCATCGTCATCCATGACAGAAAGAGCCACCCAAACCGGTTTTCCAGTGACCCCTGCCCCCATCAATCCGCCCCGCGCTTGATCGATGGACGACATAGTCTCCAGCACATGCACATCAACGTATTCGGCTTGAATTTGAGCTAGTGTTGCGTAGGCTTCTGCCGCTTTTTCAGAAGGTGGCGATTTGTCTGGTTGATAAGAAAATCCTTGTGGACCCAAACTGCCTGCAACCATGCCGCCGCCATTTGCATCTCGCGCATCACAGGCAAGCTGGCAGGCCAGACGTGTCAGGTCACTAAGCCGATCCAACATGCCATGTGGTTCAAGGCGATCTGGCAAAACAGAATAGCTGTTGGTCGTTGCAATGTCAGCACCAGCTGCAAAAAATTCATCATGCACTTTGCGTACTATCTCTGGCGCATCAAGTAGTGCTTGGACCGACCAAAGCGGCGTCGCTTTTCCAGCCCGAGATACCAATTCTTGGCCCATACCACCATCTAAGATCATCATAGCTATTACGCCTCCTCGCTGCGCATTTCGATCACGCCTAAAACTGCGTGAGGGGACTTATGAATACACGTCAGACCAAAAGTTTAAACAGTCATTGATCTGTATCGTGATCGATTACTTTGCCTCAAACGTCAATTTCGTGTCGCGATTTGGTGTGAATGCCCGCTGATAGGAGCCCACCCTCACATTCACGATACCTTCGCCAGTAACAAAGTCATGAATAGGAATCAGCAGCGCCTAAACGCTGCTGTGATGCCTAAAGCAAAACACCATACGATGCTTTGCTGTTGTCGTTTTATTAGGCACGAATACGTTCGTTTGATGGATCCCATAGCGGTTCGTCCGCTTGAACAACGGCCTTGCAACGTGCGCCAAAGATCTCAATCTCAAGCTCAGTTCCTGGCACAGCCAATTCCGCTTTGACTACACCTAATGCGATGGATTTGTTCACACGGAAACCCCAATCGCCAGACGTTGTTTCGCCGACCACTTCATCGCCGTTCCAAACCGTGGACATGTAAGGCGCATCCGTGAACGGCGCGTCCACTGTCATGGTCACAAAAGCCTTCTTAGACCCATGTTCCTTTTCGGCCAGCAATGCGGCTTTGCCGATAAAGTCCTGTGGTTTCTCAAAGCGAATAAAGCGTTCCATCCCACCTTCAAGCAAGGTGTAATCGGTCGACAAGTCGCCCTTCCAAGTGCGGTAACCTTTTTCCATACGCATGGAGTTCAGGGCGTACATGCCGAAGGGCTTGGCACCCGCAGCGCGGATCGCATCGTAGGCCACTTTGCTGTCTTCAAACGAAGTGTGTACTTCCCAGCCCAATTCGCCCGCAAACGAGATGCGGAATAATTTGCAGGGCACGCCTGCGATGGTCGCATCTTGCAACGTCAACCAACCGGTCGTGAGGTCAGCACCGTCAACAAGGCCGGACAACAATACGCGCGACTGTGGACCTGTGACCAATGCGGTCGACCAGTCCGTAGTGATGTCTGTCATCGTCAGGGAACCATCAGCTGGCATACGATCACGCAGGAATTCAAAGTCATGCCATTGCGCAACGGCAGCTGTCATGATCCAGAACTCATCTTCACCCCAACGGATGATCGTAACTTCGGTCACGATCCGACCACGGCTGTCTGTGAAATAGCCAAGGTTCATGCGGCCTGCTTTTGGCAAGGCCCCTGCAATTTGGCCACGCAGCCATTCAGCAGCACCAACGCCCGCAAGCGTGTAACGTGAAAAGCCCGGCATATCGAGAACACCAGTTGCGTTCGTACAAGCCTCGACTTCTTCAGCGATGCGTGCCTTCCACGGCCCTTCACGGCTCCACGTTTCGGTCGCGGCCTCGGATGTGTCGTCACCATCTTTGGCGAACCAGTTAGCACGCTCCCATCCGTTGTAGGCACCCATTTGACCGCCAGAGGACAGCAATGCCGCGTGGTTTGCGGATAGCTTTTTGTCACGTCCTGCAGGCCATTCGTGGTGGGGATAGTGCATGGCATATTCGTGGCCATAGGTTTCAAGCGCTTTGTTCAAGCAATAATCTTGATCCGCAAAGTCGGTGTACCGACGTGGATCGATGGCCCACATGTCCAACTCGGTTTCGCCGTGCATCACCCATTCGGCCATCACTTTACCTGCGCCGCCGCCTTGGGCGATGCCGAAGGTGAACGAGTGTGCTTCAAACGCATTTCGAACACCCGGCATTGGGCCAACCATCGGCAAACCATCAGGCGCATATGGGATCGGGCCGTTGATGTTACGGCCAATGCCTGCGGTGCCCAGCGCGGGTACACGCTCCATCGCGTCCTCGATGTAGAACTCCAAACGGTCCAGATCATCTGGGTAAAGTTGGAAGCTGAAATCTTCTGGCATCGGATCAGCCGCTGTGACCCAAGCTGCCTGACAATTGCGTTCGTATGGGCCAAGGTTCAGACCGTTTTTATCCTGACGCAAGTAGTACGAAATATCCACGTCGCGGATCATTGGCATTTTGTGACCCTTTTCTTTGGTCCAAGCTGCCAGCTCAGGAATCTCTTCAGTCAGGAAGTACTGATGTGACATCACAACCATTGGGACGTGACGACCCCCAAACGGTTTGAACATCTCACCGATACGCTGTGCATAATACCCACCCGCGTTCACAACCTTTTCGCAACGAATGTCGCCTTTTTCAGTCTTCACAACCCATTCGTCGCCATCACGTTCAATACCAGTGACGGAACAGAAGCGTTCAATGCGACCGCCTGAATCACGTGCACCTTTCGCCAACGCTTGGGTCAGCTGTGCGGGATCAATATCACCGTCCAAAGGATCCCAAAGGCCACCTTCCAGATCATGGGTTTCCATGAACGGGTTCAGCTCTTTCAATTCCGCTGGTGTGCAAATATCCATTTGCAGCCCTTGGTAGCGGCCCATGCCTGCCACCCGTTCGAATTCTTGCATCCGTTCCTTGGAATGGGCCAAACGCAAAGCACCCGTGACGTGGTAGTTCATCGGGTAATCAACATCTTTACCCAACGTACGGTACATTTCCAACGAATAGCGCTGCATGTTCATCACGGCCCATGAGCCTGCGAAATTCGGACAGTTGCCCGCCGCGTGCCATGTAGAGCCAGCTGTCAGTTCGTTCTTTTCAACCAACACGCAGTCTTTGTAGCCCGCTTTGGCCAAGTGATAGAGTGTGGATGTGCCGACCACACCCCCGCCGATGATAACCACGCGGGCCGTTGTTGGAAAATTGCTCATTTATTATTGCTCCCTTTGCGGCACGCTGTCCGCTATTTCGTAGTAGTCACCTTTGTCCACAACAAAGATGTGCTTTTGTAATTTGAGCCCTGTAGGCCCATCTATCGCTCCCAAGGAAAAGCTCATACCACCCTCAGTGTTTGCTTTCCAAAACAGGAAACAGCCGCAGGTTGGACAGAACCCACGTTTGGCGGTCTCGCTGGACTCAAACCAACGGACATCGCCTAAAATTTCAAAGTTACTTGATGCTGTGTATCCCGATGCCCAATGGTGGCCGGATTGCTTGCGGCATTGAGTGCAATGACAGGCTGACACGCTTTGGCCGCCGTCTGTGACGGTAAAGGTGACGCCTTTACAATTGCAGCTACCGTTTAGCATTTTGGGTTTTAACGACATCGATATACGCCCTCTCAATACACAGGCGGCGCGATGACCCAGACCGCAACCGCGGGGGCATCGTAAGGATTCATCCAACGATGCAATTCGCCTTTGATTCGAAAGCTATCACCGGGATTGATCTTGAAAACCTTGCCATCAATTTCGAGGTCCAGTTGCCCAGAGATCAAATACCCAACCTCTTGGGTCGGACGCTGTACAGGAGTGGAAATTTCACTGTGTGGTTCAAAAGTAGAATGGACCATCTCAAAATCGTCGGTCAGATCTGGTGACAACAATTCCTCAACCAGCCCTGCAGTGCGCGAGCCCATCGGACGACGGGTCCCTTTGCGCACAACATATCCTGCCTCGTCCGCTGGGGCCGCTTCGTTTCGAAAGAGCATCGAAATAGGCACGCCAATTAGTGCAGAGATTTCTCGCAGATCGCTGATGGACGGGTCGGACATGTCGCGTTCAACTTGGCTAAGCCACCCGACCGACCGCCCAAGTGCATCCGCCATATCCGTTAGGGTCAGCCCCCGCGATTTACGCAAGGCGCGAAGATCAGCGCCCAATGTCTCGGGCTTAGAAAGGTTAGTTTGAAGCATGAACGGTCCGTGAAAATTATAAGCCTAATTTCACGTTTTCACTTTAGCGCATGAAAAATCAAGTCATTTTTTCATGCAGGCCACTTTAGGTTGCTTTTGCATACTTAAAGGTTTGGGTAAGAATGACCGCAAGCGCGTCTGCGTCAGCTTGGGTAAAAGCATCAGGCTGATCACTATCAAGGTCGAATACACCCAAAAGAATGCCCTTTTCATTCCAAACGGGTAATACCAGTTCAGAACGCGTTGAACTGGCGCAGGCAATATGGCCGGGAAACGCATCCACGTCAGCCACCAGTTGGGTTTCACCTGTGCGTGCCGCTGCACCGCAGACACCGCGCGAAAAAGGAATCACCAAACACCCATGCCCCCCTTGGTAGGGGCCTATTTTCATCAACTCCGGCTCCGTCACGCGGTAAAATCCAGTCCAGTCGAAGCGGTCGTCGCTGTGGTGCACCTCACAAGCCACCGTGGCCATGAGGGATACTGCATCTGTTTCGCCAGTTGTCAAAGATGCGACCGTCTTGCTTAGAAAATTGTAGTCTACATGCATGGTTTCGTCCGTTTTGCGTTGGGTAGGGGGCTGTCTGCCCCCATCGCTATTCGCGATTCCCCCGAGGATATTTAAGGCCAAAAGAAATTAGGGCAGCTCGATCGCGATGGCAGTGCCTTCGCCGCCGCCAATACAAATTGCGGCTATACCCCGTTTGAGGCCGCGTTTTTCCAAAGCGTTAAGCAGGGTCACGATGATCCGCGCACCTGAAGCGCCGATTGGATGGCCCAGCGCACAGGCCCCACCGTTGACGTTCACGATGTCATGGGCGAGGCTCATTTCATGCATGAATGCGAGTGGCACAACGGCGAATGCCTCGTTTACTTCCCACAGATCTACATCATCTTTGGTCCACCCGATTTGCTTCAACAGTTTCTGCGCTGCTGGGACTGGCGCTGTTGTGAATAGCCCTGGCGCTTGCGCATGACTTGCATGGCCTTTGATTGTAGCGCGGATGTTTAGTCCTTTGGCCTTAGCCGAATCGTCGGATGCCAGTACAAGCGCGGCTGCACCATCTGAGATCGATGATGAATTGGCTGCCGTGACCGTCCCACCCTCCCGGAACGCAGGTTTGAGCTGTGGGATTTTATCAGGCCGTGCAGATGCAGGTTGTTCATCAACATTGACGGACACTGCTCCTTTGCGAGTTTTGATTTCGACAGTCGCAATCTCACCATCAAAGGCCCCAGTTTCTTGTGCTTTTAACGCCCGTGACAGGGACGCCAGCGCATAATCATCCTGAATACCCCGAGTAAATTGAAAGGTCTCCGCACAATCCTCTGCGAAAGTCCCCATAAGGCGACCCTTGTCGTAGGCGTCTTCCAAACCATCAAGAAACATATGGTCGATCACATTGCTATGCCCCAACCGTGCGCCCCCGCGCATTTTCTCAAGAAGATATGGTGCGTTCGTCATGCTCTCCATACCGCCAGCGATCATAGTATCTGCTTGGCCCAGCGCAATTTGGTCAAAGGCAATCATCGCCGCCTTCATCCCCGAACCACACATTTTATTGAGCGTTGTTGCGGGCACCTCTTCGCCCAAACCACCAGCAAACCCAGCTTGTCGCGCAGGCGCTTGCCCTTGTCCTGCAGGAAGGACACAACCCATCAACACCTCGCCCACAGTATCGGCCCCTGCACCAGCCAACGCAGCTTTGATGGCAGCCCCACCCAGTTCGGCGGCCGTCAACGGTGCCAACACCCCTTGGAACCCACCCATCGGCGTGCGCGCGGCACCTGCAATGACAACATCTTTCATAGATAGGGCTCCAGTATTTTTGTGTTTTAGACACGGGTTGGTAAGACTTGCGGCCTATTGATGGCAGCATTCTTAGGGATCATGTGTGCATATAATGAAATTATCGAGCAGAACAGAAGACCAACTATGTATCGTTTCTGTAAATGATGATCGTATCGACGCAGCAGTCGCTATCGAATTCAAGGATGCGATGCGGGCCGAAACGGATGGGGGGCCTGAAATTATTATTCTGGACTTAAGTTCCGTGGGGTTTATCGATTCAAGTGGATTGGGCGCAATTGTTGCGTCAATGAAGCACATGGGCCAAGATCGAACACTGGCTTTGGCTGGGCTTACACCCAATGTAGACAAGGTGTTTCGATTGACGCGAATGGATTCTGTTTTCAGCCTTTTCGCCACGTTAGACGGGGCGGTCAGCGAACTACAGCATTGAGCATAGTGGAATAGCGGAGTGCTTTAATATGTCCGATCGCAGACCAATTCCACACATTCATTTCACTGTGCAAAGCGGCGTTTATGCAGCTCGCGAAGCATCAGCGAGGCTAATGGTTGGTCTTGAACCTTTGGAGTTGGACATCAAGGAAGCCGGCACAGTCGAACTGGTCATGGCCGAGGCACTCAACAACATTGTTGAACATGGGTACCCTGACCCTGAAAATGGCGGCCCCATCAGCGTGTATTGTGAACATGGCAATACGGGCTTGAATATCAAGTTGGTCGATAAAGGGCTGCCTATGCCGAACGGCCAGATACCGATCGGATCGGTCGCCAATACCGATGTTGACTTGAAGGATATGCCAGAAGGCGGGTTTGGCTGGTTCATCATCAAAACCTTGGCAAAAGATGTCGTTTACAGCCGAGTGAATGAGGTCAATCTCTTAGATCTTCGTATAGAAATCGCGCTAGACTAGAATAACCAATCAGTAGGCCTCTTCAATTTTGACAAAAGTTATGATCGCCTCAAAAGTTCCATTCCCCGACCACATTTTCGCCCCTAATGATCGTCATACCGTGTCTTGTAGCTGCAAACAGCTTCCCTCGGCATCGCGTGTTAACAGCCCCCACCCAGTTCGCGATGCTGGGGTACCACCCTTCCCCAGACAGATACAGTGGACTTCCAAATCTACGCCGTTAAGTTGCCTTTCAACTGAATGACAAAGGTTTTGATATGCGCGATTTCCATCTACCAGGACGATCTCCTGTTTTTGCAAGCAACGGTATGTGCGCAACCTCACATCCTTTGGCCGCGCAGGCTGCGCTCGACATACTCAAAGACGGCGGTAATGCGATGGACGCCGCCATAGCAGGGGCTGTCCTATTGGGAATTTGCGAGCCGCAGATGACTGGAATCGGTGGCGATTGTTTCATCCTTTATTCACCTGCTGGCAGCGATGAAATCCACGCAATAAACGGATCAGGTCGTGCGCCATCAGCCTTAAATAGTGACATACTACGTGCTCAAGGTGAAAGTGTTGTACCGCTTCATAGTCCACACTCTGTTACAATTCCAACAGCAATGGACGCGTTTTGCAAACTGTCTGAAGACGTGGGTAAGCTAGGGTTGGACCATCTTTTGGCACCGGCCATTCACTACGCAGATGCTGGGGTTCCTGTCGCACCACGTGTTGCATTTGATTGGGCCAAAGACGCTGGAACATTGCAAGGCACTGCACGCGACAAATACCTTTTTAATGGCAAAACCCCACGTGTCGGACAAATGTTCCGCTCACTTGGTCAAGCTGAAGCGTTACGCCGTGTTGCAAAACATGGCCGTGACGCTTTTTATACGGGAGAAATCGCAGAGGATATGATCGCAAGCCTCACCGCAGTGGGCGGTCTTCATACTGCAGATGACTTTGAAACTACTTCCAGCGATCGGACGACTCCAATTGGCGGCACCTATAAAGACATCGAAGTTGTAGAGCATCCGCCAAACGGCCAAGGTGCTACGGCCTTATTGATGCTGAATATCTTATCACATTTCGATATCGCATCGATGGATCCGGTAGGATCACAACGTGCGCACATCGAGGCGGAAGCCTCAAAACTGGCCTATGACGCCCGCAACCGTTTCCTTGCTGATCTGGATCATACGAACCGATTGGACCATATGCTTGCACCTGAAACGGCATCGCAATTGGCCGCTTTGATTGATCCAAAACAGGCAATGGCTGCAGCTGCACCACTGACGGAGTCTGTTCACAAGGACACGATCTATATAACCGTGGTCGACCGCGATGGCATGTCCGTCTCATTGATCTATTCAATTTTTCATGGCTTTGGGTCAGGCATAGCATCCGAAAAATTCGGTATCCTGATGCAAAACCGTGGCGCGGGATTCACGCTTGAAAAAGGACACGCAAATGAGCTGCTGGGTGGCAAACGTCCGATGCACACGATCATTCCTGGAATGGTGTGTAAGGACGGCAAGCCGATCATGCCATTCGGTGTGATGGGTGGAGCCTATCAGCCAAACGGACACGCGCGATTTGCCAGCAATCTGACCGATTTTGGGATGGACCCGCAATCTGCAATAGATGCACCGCGTGCCTTTAGTGACGCGGGCGAGATGAAGGTAGAACGGGGATATTCTGACAAGGTTCGCCAAGAACTGAGCGATTTGGGTCACAAGGTCAGCATCACCGACACACCAATTGGTGGCGGTCAGGCGATCTTGATCCGCGATGACGGTGTGTTAGAGGGCGCAAGCGATGCGCGCAAAGACGGATGTGCGTTGGGATATTGACCTCGCAAGGTGGGCTTTTGGCCCACCACACCACTTAGTTCATTTGGAAATGCAACGGGTATGTCCCGTCCTGAAACGGTCCAAACAAATCGGGGATATCAGGGTGATCCACTGGTTCACCTGAATAGTCAGCAATCAAGTTCTGCTCAGACACATAGGCCACGTAATAGCTTTGGTCATTTTCAGCCAACAGGTGATAAAACGGCTGCTCTTTGATGGGTCGGCTTTCCTCTGGAATAGCCTCGTACCAATCATCTGTGTTGGAAAATTGCGGATCGACGTCAAATATCACACCCCGAAAGGGATGCTTCTTGTGCCGAACCACTTGGCCCAGATGATATTTTGCACGAATTCTCAGCATAATATTGCAGCCCCTATCGCTCGTCAGTAAACGTTGCAAGGGGCCTTTGTCCAATTTTTGAAGCCATTTTTTAGGAAACAGTCTGTGAACCTTATCGTAACAGTACTAGAGATCGTCGCCCCCGTTTTCATCTTGGCTGCCGTTGGCTTTACTTGGGTCAAGCTCGGATTTGAGTATCGTATTCAATTCGTCACCCAGCTGGCCATGACGTTGGCCGTGCCTTGCCTGATTTTCGTATCACTTATGCAAGCCAAGATGGATCCAGCTGCCCTGACTGCATTAACCCTCGCCTCGTTCGTGGCCTATGGCGCTGTCACATTGGTTATCTGGGGGCTGGCAAAAGTTGGCCGCCTCAACACCCGCACCTATATGGCCCCGCTGATCTTCGGCAACACTGGCAATTTGGGCCTACCACTCGCCCTTTTCGCATTTGGTGAAGCAGGTCTAAGCTACGCGATTGTCGTCTTTGCCGTTATGGCCATCTTGTCCTTCACCTTTGGTATTTGGTTGGTGTCTGGTGAGGGTGCCTTAGGCAAAGTTATCCGTGAACCCTTAGTCGCCGCAACACTATTGGGTGCATTGTTCTTGTGGCAAGGGTGGGAAACACCAAAGTTCCTAACCAACACCTTATCATTGATCGGTCAGATGGCGATCCCAATCATGCTGATCACTTTAGGCGTCGCCGTAGCCCGCTTGAACCCCCGTGGGATCGGAAAAGCTGCGTTTTTATCACTGATCAAGCTGACCATTTGCACTGGTGTCGCATGGATCGTGGCTGATTATTTCGACCTAAGCCATGTGGCCTTTGGCGTGTTGGTCTTGCAGGTTGCAACCCCCGTGGCGGTCACCTCTTACCTATTGGCTGAAAAGTACGGGGCCGATTCAGATGCGGTTGCTGGCCTTGTCGTCACCTCCACCTTGATGTCGGTGGGCGCATTGCCGCTGATTCTAGCTGTGCTGCTTTAGAAAACGTGATTTCCCAACGCTGGAAAATCAGGTATAGAAACAAAAAACGATAATAAAAAAAAGCGAGAGGCATATGAGCAGAACTCTTCGCGCAATGATGTTAGTATTGGCAGTTGCCTCTTGTGGGACCAGTGGTACGTCCACTTCTCCCCGCAATTTGGACAACGCATGTGCTATCGTTAAAGAGCGCCCCGAATATTTACGTGCATTCCGCGCGACCGAACGCAAATGGGGTGTCCCCGTTCACGTTCAAATGGCGACGATTTACCAAGAGAGTAAATTTAAAAGCAACGCGCGTCCCCCATTTCGCTATGCCGCGGGCGTAATTCCAACCGGACGTCTATCCAGTGCCTTGGGCTATTCCCAAGCCTTGGATGCAACATGGCGTGAATATCAGGTCGCGACTGGAAAACGGTCGTCCCGCCGGACCCGCATTGCGGATGCGACCGATTTTATGGGTTGGTATATGAACACCACCCGTAAGCGGAACAACATCTCACTTACAGATGCTCGCAATCAATATCTGGCCTATCACGAAGGCCATACTGGTTATGCGCGTGGCAGTTACAACAGCAAAGCCTGGCTGGTCCGCGTCGCGGGCGAAGTTGGGTCCCGCGCCAATATGTATCAAAGCCAATTGGCCAACTGCAGAACCCGCCGAGGTTAAAAGCTATCGCGGATCGACAACAAACAGTCGGTTCGCGATCCGTCCACCTTTGGTCAATGCGCCAAGGATCACGGTAGAACGCCCCCCATTCGCATCGTTAACGATCCACTGGCGCAACTCAACCGGATTGTTGGTGAACTTTAGTTCGATATTGCCATACTCAGGGTTCTTGGGATCTTGGGCCTTCACTACTGTCGCTGTGCCATCAAAATCGTGGCCAACAACCATTTCTGCCTGACCCAAATTCACATTCCGCGCCAGAATGATCGACAGCGGAGTACGTTTTAAAGGATAGGTTTCCGGCGGTTGGTTCGACTTCTTGTCGATGATCACAACGGCCCCATTGTTGGCTAAAACAACAGCATCTTCATATTCAAACCGCATCCGACCGGGCCGCTTGATGTAAATCTTACCTCGGCTGATTGTTCCGTCATCATTGATCTGGGTGAAATCACCTGACGCCGTTTTCAACGCATTAAGATATTTCGAAATATCGTTGAGTGGTATTTTGTCTGCGCTGGCGACACTCGCCACGCCCATAAGTGCTGCTGCAATGATCGATTTGAAAACATACGCCATATTTACTGGTCCTGCCCGTTCTTGTTATAGGTCAAGATATAGGCAGTCCCGCGTTGTTATGCGATATCAAAGGATGAAATAGGCGGAAAAGCTTTAGTTTCCGACGTTTGAAGTGGCACCGTAGAAATTAGGAACAAGTTGCGACACTGCACGATCCCAGCGCGTAATGGGCTGTTCTGCCACAAATATAATGTCGTTGGGCCGCAGCTCAAAGCGTGTTGCAAAGACAAAATTTACCGCATTGCGTCCATCAAGATGCCAAGCAGTAATTTCCCCTACAGCTTTCGGCGCAGATGAGGTTCGAAGCACATATATCTGTGACACGTCCCCCGTTGCCACCGCGATCCCGCCAGCATCAAACAGCGCATCGGCAAGTTTTGCTTTCGCTCCAAAGGGAAGTGCAAAACGGGACTGAAGACTGACCTCGCCTGTCAAATAAACATACTCCCGATCATCCTCCCCCAACTCGACCCGCTTAATATAATTGTCCTTTGCATCGTTCAAATTTGCGCGCCGCAGTGCCACCTCAGTTTGCAATTCTTTCAATGCTGTTTGACGAGCCCGCTGCCGTGTTTCGACCAATAAAAGTTGTTGTTGAAAGTAATCTTGTGCCTGTCCCAGATCAAAGCGCGTGTCGACAAAAACCGCATCCCCATCCACCAACCGCATTTTGGTGCGCCCTGTGTCCGAGTACAGATATGACATCGGAATTTGATAAAGCGTGCCGTTTCGATACAACCGCACAGAAGTCTCAGATTGATCCGTTGCAACGATCCCACCTGCGGCTGCTAACGCTTCATCCAAATAAATTGGAGCCAATGTAACTGGCACAATTGCAGGTTTTGCAACTGCTCCCCCAATCGAGATTTTGCGTGAATTGAATTCCGCAATCTCTAGGCTGAAGGTTGGCTCAATCTGGTTTTCGACAAGTTTTCGGAACAACAGGGCTTCGGCGTCTTTAATGGTCTGACCCGCAATTTCGACCCTCCCTACATTGGGGATATTGATCGATCCATCATCTTGGATCGTATAACCGCGACATCGCCTGCGCTTTCTAGGATGATAGCACGCGTCAGGCTCACAAGGTCGGTCGCATCGTCTGGCGTAATATCAAAGCCACCGCAAATGGGACTGCTAAGACCAGATGTGTATTCGCTAAACTTGTCTGAAATGGGCATTGAAGCCTCCTCAATGATTGATCGCGTAAACATCAATCAAAGGAGTGTAGCTTTTGATAACCTACCGAACGGTACGGGGTCCTCAAAAAAATTGGCGGCCAGATCTTAATAATCTAGCCACCAATACTGTTAATCTTAGCCGTGCTCGGGAACCAAAATCTCGCGCTTACCTACGTGGTTCGCGGATGAAACAAGGCCCTGGTCCTCCATTTGCTCGACCAACCTTGCGGCCTTGTTGTAACCAATCGCCAGTTTGCGCTGGATGTAACTTGTCGAACACTTACGATCCTTCACAACGATGGCTACGGCCGTATCGTACAGCGCGTCTTCGCCGTCGGTGTTGCCACCCAGGCCAAGAACCGCATCGATATTGTTTTCCTTGTCTTCATCCGGCCCATCAACAACACCAGTGATATAATCAGGTGTCCCAAAGGCTTTAAGGTGGTTTACGATTTCCTCGACTTCTTCATCGCTGACAAACGGACCATGACAACGTGTTATCTTTGCGCCGCCCGCCATATAAAGCATGTCGCCCATACCCAAAAGTTGCTCGGCACCCATTTCACCAAGGATGGTGCGGCTGTCGATTTTTGAGGTCACTTGGAACGAAATCCGCGTCGGGAAGTTGGCCTTGATGGTACCAGTGATAACATCAACCGACGGACGCTGTGTCGCCATGATCAAGTGAATGCCAGAGGCACGCGCCATCTGCGCCAGACGCTGAATACAGGCTTCGATCTCTTTACCCGCAACCATCATCAGATCGGCCATCTCGTCCACAATCACAACGATATAGGGCAATACTTCAGGCATGTTTTCTTCTGTCTCAAATATCGGCTCGCCCGTATCTTCGTCGAAACCTGTCTGAACAGTGCGGCTGAACAATTCGCCTTTTGCCAGTGCTTCACGCACACGACCATTGTAACCTTCAATGTTACGAACGCCCATTTTAGACATCTTGCGATAGCGTTCTTCCATCTCGCCAACAGTCCACTTTAGGGCCACAACAGCCTTTTTAGGGTCTGTAACAACTGGGGACAGAAGATGTGGAATACCGTCATAAACTGACAGTTCCAGCATCTTAGGATCAATCATAATCATACGGCATTCTTGCGGCGTCAATTTGTAAAGCAGTGACAAGATCATCGTGTTGATGGCCACCGATTTACCAGAACCGGTTGTCCCCGCGATCAGCAAGTGAGGCATCTTGGCAAGGTTGGCGACCATACTGTCACCGCCGATGTCTTTACCTAAAGCCAATGGCAAACGCATGTTGCTGTCACCAAAATCACGGCTGGACAGAATCTCGCGCAAAACGACCTTCTCACGGTGCTCGTTTGGCAATTCGATACCAATAACCGAACGACCCGGAACCGTGGAAACACGGGCGGACAGTGCCGCCATTGAACGCGCGATATCGTCAGCCAAACCGATCACACGGCTGGCCTTTAAGCCTGGCGCGGGCTCTAGTTCGTACATCGTGACAACTGGACCAGGGCGGACCGCTACGATCTCGCCTTTAACGCCGTAGTCATCCAAAACGTTTTCCAACATACGCGCGTTTTCTTCTAGCGCATCGTCACTAAGGTGCAGATGTTGAACATCATCCGCACTTTCCAGCAGGTTTAGTGGCGGCAGTTCAAACCCCGGATGCGTATCTTCAAACGACAGGCTAGGCTGCGCTTCAGCCTTTGCGCGGACGCTTGGTTGAACCGCTTTGCGGATCGGTTGCTGCACGACTTTACGTGGTTCAGCAACGGGGATCGGCATAGGTTGCGGCGCAACATACGAGGCAAGAGTGGCTTGTGCAGCAGAAATTGTAACTTCAGGCGCAACTAAAGGACTAACCAAAGGCGGCTCAACCCGCATCGATGCGACTGGCGGAACCGGTGCAGTCAATGGTGGCTCGGCACGCAAGGCAACCTGCTCCACTTGGACTTCAGGCTCAGGGGCAAGCTGGGTGTTCAATACCAACGGATCAGGTCCGCGACCACGACCTTTTGTCAGCGGGGCAACCGATTCAATTTTCACAGACTGGCTAGAACGAACACGGGATTGAATGACGCCAGCGATTTTGGCTTTGATACGATCATCACTGGGTGCGTCGACGACATTGTCGTAGCTGAACGCCTCAATCAATTCAGGTTCTGGCATCTCTTGGACTACAGGTTCGGCGCGCTTCATCAACAACGGCATCCGTGCAAGAAGACCGGTCTTTACCTCTGGCTCTGTCGCAAGTGCTGGATGCTGCAACTTTGGTTCTGGCATCGGAGCGGCAGGAACAGCGGCGACTGCGGCGGCGTAGGCAGCCGCGTCATCCGCTGCGGCGCGGTTACGTTCTTTACGGCCAGCATTGCGGACTTGTAATTCACGAGCGGCGATAACAGCAGAGCTTGCGCCCTTACCAAGCACGGTCATAAGACCTGCATAAATCATAATTAGACCAAGCATTAAGAAACGACCGGCACGTACCAATTCTGGTTTCGTAAAGCCCAAAACAAATGCGCCCAATGCAACAATACCAACGCCCATCAACAACGACATCAACTTGATCGCAAAGGTCGATCCCAGTGGTAAGACCGTAAGGATAAAGCCCATAACAGTATCACCAAACAAACCGCCCAAACCAAAGCTGTGAGTTTGCAACCAGATCTGACCCGGCTCCAACGTGGCACCGTAAATCGACCCTAACGCAACTGCGATGGGTGCAAATATCAAACGCCCGACTGCGCGCTCTTGACCCCAATGCAGCGCAAATCGTGCGCCCCAAACCAACAAGATTGCGGCGATGCCCCATGAACCCCAACCAACAATCATAAATAGGGGCGCAGCAATGGACGCGCCCGAACGGCCCAACCAATTCTGAACTTGTGCATCCGTAGACACCATCCAGTTCGGATCATCCGGCGTGTAGCTGCCAATCATTGCGGCAGCCATCAGACCAACAATGATCAAAGCAATCCCGATCAGTTCTTTGCCGCGTTTTTCGATTGCTTCGGCCATGTTGCTGTCCAACAATGGATCGCGCCCGCGTGTCTGATATGCCATTTTACTACCTCGCCTACATTCTTATTGTGGAAACAAATAATCGCGGATCGCTTCGATCCCGCGTGTCATTTCCACTTTGGGGGCCACCATTGCGACCCTGATATATCCCGTGCCGGGGTTCACCCCACCCACGTCTTGCGCCAAATACGCGCCGGGCAATACACGTACGCCCGTCTCTTTCCACAATTTTAATGCTGCTGTTTCGCCGTCCTCGACCGGAAGCCAAAGGAAGAAGCCAGCTTCAGGGCTCACATACCCCGGTACGTTGCCAAGGATGCGGTCTGCAATCTCAAACTTTTCTTGGTAAAGTCTGCGATTTTCAATCGCGTGATCCTCATCAGCCCAAACGGCTGCTGCCGCCATCTGCAGGGGCAACGGCAAGGGTGTGCCCGCATAAGTCCGCAATTGGCGGATTTCAGTCATTGTTTTTGGACCACCCGTCACAAAGCCAGAACGTAAACCCGGGAGGTTCGACCGTTTGGACAATGAATGGAACGCCACGACCCGCTCAGGATCAGCGCCCAATTCAGCTGCGACTTGCAATGCCCCAACAGGTGGCATGTCTTTGTAAATCTCGGAATAACACTCATCCGCGAATATACGGAAATCATGTTTCTCAGCCAAACGGATCAGGTCAGTCCAATAAGCACGATCCGCAACTGCCCCTTGGGGATTAGCAGGTGAGCAAATATAGACAGCAACGGTCCGCTCTAAAACGTCGGCGGGCTGCGCCGCATAGTCAGGCAGGTGATTTGTCTCAGCAGTGGCCGCTACAAAAATCGGATCAGCCCCCGCAGCAATGCTGGCTAGCATATAAACTTGATAAAACGGGTTCGGCATCAGAATGACCGGTCGCTTGCCATTCTTTGTCTCTGGGCAAAGCGCCATCGGGGCGTTGTACAAACCCTCCCGCGTGCCATTGACCGGCATCACATTGGTTTCTGGGTCAAGAGTGACACCGTAGCGACGCGCGGCCCAATCACAAAACGCCTGACGCAATTCAAGTGCGCCCTCGTTCGGTGGATACCGGTTAAAGCCAGCAGCGTTTTCAGCAATCACATCTGTAACCCACGCTGGAAAAGCGTGCTTAGGCTCACCAATCGTCATGTGGACCACATCGCCACCAGCATCATGCACGTCTAACAACGCACGCAAACGTGGAAACGCATAGGCCGGAAGGTTCGAAAACCGCTCGGGAAACTTCATTAAAACTGCCTCAGGATCGGGATCATTAATGCCCCGTTTCCCCCAAGCTATCCAAATCAATAGGTTTCGTCCAGAAAAACAAAGACCTAGACGGCGGTATGTGGCTTTTGAGTCATGCCAATTCTTCACCCACTAAATTGGCTATCGATCAATGCCGCGTAACTTAGGCCAATGCGGCCTCTGCAGCGGCCCCGATACGCAACAGGTGCTCTTCTAAATCGGGCGCACAAAGGAACATTATGCCACAACTTGGCGTCCCTGTTGGCAGCGTCAAACCGCACAAGCCCAGCATATTTCCAACCCGGGTATTGCGCAGAGACAACAGGTTTTCAGTAATGTAATAGTCTTCCTCAGTGTTTAGGCGCTCCAAGTTTGGGGGTAAAATCGCGGAGGACGGACCGATCACCGCATCATACCCAGCGGTTGCGCTGTCGTAGGCGGCCCGCGCTGCCTCTAATTTGACCCAACCTGCGACATAATCTGCGGCACTGTAGTTTGCCCCTATGCGGAAACGCGCCAGAATTTCGCTATACATCGCGCCTGGATTGGCCTCGATCACGTCCTTCCAAAGTCCGTAGGCCTCGGATGTTATCAGTAGGCCAGACAGATCGACAGCTTCGCGGGCTTCAGGGACATCGATATAATCCACCACAGCACCTGCGACCTCCAATCGCTTAACCGCGCTTTCGAATGCGGCAAGCGGCACTGCACGCGTGTCCTCCAAAAACACTGTACGCAACACAGCCAATCGTCGACCCTTTAGACTGGCACCGCGCAAGTCCGCGACTTTGCCGCCTTCCATCAAAGCCAACAATTGTGCCGCATCCTCGACCGAGCGAGTCAAAGGGCCAATGGTGTCGAATTTCAAAGCCAGCGGCACAACACCTTCAAGCGTCAATCTTCCTGTTGTGGTTTTTAAACCCACCAGATCATTCCACGCCGCGGGAATGCGCACAGAACCACCCGTGTCAGACCCAATTCCAGCAGCAGCCAGGTCAAATGCAACGGACGCCGCTGCACCCGAAGACGATCCCCCCGGCACAGCATCCGCGTCATTCACACAAGGGGGCGTATTCGTTGATGGATTATAGCCAAGACCCGAAAATGCAATTTCACTCATGTGCGTTTTACCCAAACACACCAGCCCCATTGCGGTGGCATTGGCCAGCACAACTGCGTCGCGATCAGGCACACGTCCTTCCAACAATTTGGATCCTGCTTCTGTCCCCACACCAGCCGTATCGAACAAGTCTTTCCAACTGATCGGAACCCCGTCCAACAATGACAGCCTTTGGCCCGATTGCGCCCGCAAAGCTGCTGCGTTCGCCTCACTCAAAGCACGCTCCGCAGTCACACGTGCATAAATACGGTCCTTCAATTCATGCGTTTCGATCGCATCAAGGTAGGTTTGTATCAGCGCAACAGGATCAATGTCACCGGACCCAATACCGCGCCCTAAATCGCACGCAGTCATTTTCAGCCAATCGTTCATATTCATTGCTCCTACAAACCGTTTGGACAAAGGGTAGCGACGCAACCACGCATGGACAATCCCTTGGAGCTACCCATATTGAGTAGCATGAGCATTGATACAGATATCGCAATCGTTGGCGGCGGGTTGAATGGCCCCATCCTTGCACTGGCATTGGCACAGGCTGGCATTAAGTCGACTGTGATTGACGCACTGACAACTAAGGTACGTAAAAATGCCAGCTTTGATGGGCGATCTTATGCAGTTGCGCTGACCTCGCAACGCTTGCTGAACAACATTGGTCTTTGGTCGAACATCAAAGACAATGCACAAGCCATGCTTGAAATTAAAGTCAGCGATGGCCGCGCTGGAGAAGGCCCCTCCCCTTTCTTCATGCATTTTGATCATGCAGAAATCGAAGACGGACCAATGGGTTACATGGTTCAAGATCGCTATTTGCGACGTGCCCTACTGGACGCAATGGCCGAAAACCCAAACGTGACACACATCCAAGGCGAGACGGTTGTCGGCCAAGACGTCATAAGTGGCGGTGTGACTGTGACGCTAAGTTCGGGTAAGAAAATCAGCGCCCGCGCGTTAATCGGCTGCGATGGACGCGGCAGCGGCACTGCCGAACGGGCAGGCATCAAACGTATCGGGTGGGGCTATGGTCAAACTGCCTTGGTCTGCGCGATTGAGCATGAAAAACCCCATGGCGGCATCGCCCATCAATTCTTTATGCCGACAGGACCTCTAGCGATCCTGCCATTGACCGGTAACCGCAGTTCAATCGTGTGGAGCGAAACAGAAGCCAACGCCACTGCGTTCAACGCGCTTTCCGATGCAGAGTATTTGACAATGCTGCGTCCGCGTTTCGGTAACTTCTTGGGAGAAATCTCATTGGCAGGGGCGCGGTTTTCCTACCCACTTGCACTGTCGATAACCGATCGATTGGTGACAGATCGCACCGCTTTGGTTGGGGACGCAGCCCACGGATTGCACCCCATCGCCGGTCAAGGATTGAACGCTGGAATGCGGGATATTGCGGCCCTGGTTCAGATCATCACCGAGGCCCAAAAACGCGGCGAAGACTACGGTAGCTTGGCCGTTCTAAAGCGTTACGAGGAATGGCGTAGGTTTGACAATACCGCCCTTGCCCTTGCCACAGACACGTTCAATAAACTGTTCTCAAACGATAATCCAGTGTTGCGATTGGGGCGTGACCTTGGGATGGGTTTAATCAACAACTTGCCAGGTCTGCGCCGTGGTTTTATCCGTGAAGCGGCAGGGTTAAGTGGCGATTTGCCAGACCTAATGACTTAGAATTCAGTCTAAAACCCGCGCCTCATCCACCAACATCACGGGAATACCGTTGCGAATTGGATAGGCCAGATTGGCAGCCTTAGAAACCAATTCCTGAGTGTCCGCATCATAACGCAATGTCGTCTGCGTTCGCGGACAAATCAGGGCTTCTAACATGCGACGCTCTACCGTTGTTTCACTGCTCATTGCATCATATCTCCACCATCACCACCGCGCAGGCTGTATTCAATTAGGGTCACCAATGTTTCACGACGCGTGCTTAAACTAGGGGCTTCAAGCAAAGCCTGCTTATCTTCTGGTTCGAAATCCATCATCATCGACAGTGAATTGATCAGCAGCTCATCTTCTGCTTCTTCCAGTGTTTCCCAATCCGCAGACAGGCCTTTGGCCTCAAAATACTTGTTCAACTGGTTTAAGAACGGCTTCCGGTCAAAAACCACGTCCTGTTCGACGTCGCCTAGATCGCGATCAAACCCATCCCAATTCACTTCGCATTTGCGGTAGGGTGAAAAGCCTTCGACCTCTTTGATCACACGGAATCTAGACACACCACCAAGGGTCATCATATAGCGCCCATCTTCGGTTTCGGAAAACTGAGTGATCCGCCCAGCACATCCAATCATGTGAAGGCCATTGCCATCACGGCCCGCAACCTCGTTGGGTTGGACCATGCCAATCAACCGTGCGTCCGTTTTAAGGGCGTCGTCGAACATCTGAAGATAGCGCGGCTCAAATAGGTTTAAGGGCAGACGGGCTCGCGGCAAAAGCAACGCGCCCGGCAATGGGAATACCGGAAGTACACTCGGAAGGTCAGTTGTTTTTATCATATTCATGAACCTAGTCCGCAAAGATCATCAGGCAAATATCAACGTGCTTAATTTACGTCTGCCGTTCAAAACAATTGGATCATTTGGCTTAAGCGCGTCGAAAACGGTGAACAGCTGGGTTTTGGCAGCACCTTCATTCCAATCGCGATCACGGCGGAACAATTCCAAAAGTTGATCAACTGCGCCTTGGGCGTCGTCATTTGCGTGCAAGGCCAACGACAGGTCAAAACGGGCTTGGTGATCGGTCTCATCCGCTTCCACGGCGGCAGTCAATTCGGCCACGGGACCAGCATCCTCTGCTTGACGCGCCAGTGCCAATTGTGCGGCAGCGGCTTCTAGTTCAGGTGCAGTAGAAATCTCCACAGGAGCGCCGTTCAGAACCGCTTCGGCCTGATCTAGATCGCCCATTGCAATATGTGACCGCACAAGACCACCGTAAGCGCCCGCATGATTTGGGTCTTCACCTAAGATCGCACTAAAGGTCTGCGCCGCATCATCAGCCTCGCCCTCAGTTAACATATCTTCTGCAGCTTCAACCGCATCGTTCAACGTATCAGCAGGCGTTTCACCGCCCCCCAGTTTGACAACACGGGCTACAAATTCGCTGATCTCAGATTGTGGCACCGCCCCTTGGAACCCATCAACTGGCTTACCCTCGAAAAAGGCATAGACCGTTGGCAACGACTGGATTTGCAGCTGCCCGGTTAGACCTTGGCATTCATCAGCGTTGACCTTGACCATCTTGACCGCGCCTTTGACCGCACGCACAGCGTCCTCAAGCATCGGACCAAGGGTTTTACAAGGGCCACACCAAGGTGCCCAAAAATCCACGATAACGGGGATCTTTTGCGACATCTCGATAACATCCGCCATAAACGAGGCTTCAGTTGCATCTTTGATCAAGTCTGCATCCACAGCAGGTGCTGGCGTGGTCGATAATCCTAAATCTATCATCTTAAATTCCTTCTCAAAGGGCAGTTCACTAGGCTTTGACCCTATATGTGTAGGATCGGCCTGAATTCAAAGGTCAAATGTTGCAAAAACTGGCGCATGGTCACTAGGTTTTTCCCAACCACGGGCGTCGCGCATCACACGACTGGAATGGGCAGAGGCGGAAATATCCGACGTGGCCCAAACGTGATCAAGGCGACGACCCTTATCAGCGGTGTCCCAATCCTTAGCGCGGTAAGACCACCAGCTGTAAAGCAGCCCCTCGGGGATATCCTGACGGGTAATGTCGATCCAATCACCCGCGGCCATAACATCATTGAAATGATCAATCTCAACCTGCGTGTGGCTGACAATTTTAAGCATCTTCTTGTGGTCCCAAACATCGTGTTCAAGCGGGGCAATGTTCAAATCACCCACAAGGATCGATTTCTTCGGCGTGTTCGCCCTAAACCAATCGCGCATCTCGGTCAGGTAATCGAGCTTTTGACCAAACTTCTCGTTCACTTCGCGGTCAGGTTTATCACCTCCGGCAGGCACGTAGAAATTGTGGATCGTCACGCCGTTCTCAAGCCGACCCGCGATGTGGCGTGCATGACCAAGAGATGCGAAATCTTCGGCCGCGACTTCTTCAATCGGCAACTTGGACAGGATCATAACGCCGTTATAACCCTTCTGACCACGCGCCACCGCGTGGCTGTAACCGGCGGCAGCAAAGCCCTCCATCGGGATCTTATCGACAGGGCTTTTGCATTCTTGAAGGCACAGTACATCTGGGCCCTGCTCTTGCAGCAGTTTCAGAACAATCGGTTCACGTAAACGGACTGAATTTATGTTCCAAGTGGCAAGAGTAAATGACATGTGCGCGTCCTTTGGTCGGGGGTTGTGGGCAACTTACGCCGCCCACATCACGAACGCCATGGTCAATTAGATGCCGTTTGGAGCAATCAAAACTTTGCCTTTTCGCTCACCTGCCCATGAATAACGGGCCGCTTCTGCGATCTCATCAAGGGTGAAAACCTTATCGATTGGGGCATAAAGTTCGCCCTTCGCAACGGCTTGGGTCAAAGCGGCATAGACGCCCATGCGTTCTTCTTTGCTGGCCTTTTCAAACCACAGAACCAGCCAAAAACCACGGACGACGACATCGTTGAAAATCAACGCCGCAGCGCCCAACGCGGATGGCTGGTTAGACATGCCACCATAGTTCACCAACGTACCACCGCGCTCCAGCGTATCGGCTAAACGACCTGCCGTATCACCTGCCACAGCATCGACTGCCAGCTTCATCTTAGCGCCAGTCGCCACCTTTACGTCTTTAGCCAAGTCAGGGCTATCAACGATCACAACGTCTGCGCCCGCTGCCTTTAGATCAGCCACAGCACTTTCACGGCGCACCACACTCACGACATTGATACCGCGCGTTTTTGCCAACTGAACAAGATAGACACCAACGGCTGAGTTGGCCGCAGATTGGATCATCCAATCGCCTTCTTTAAGATCAACGAATTCGGTCAGCAACAATTGAGCCGTCGCAGGATTCACCATCAACATGCACAACTGATCCAAATCGCCTTCAGGCATTGGAATCAAATGGCGGATGTCTGCAACGATCTCGGTGACCCACGTGCCAACACCTGCTGGAACCAAAACCAATTGGCCCACGGCAATACCTTTACCATTCACCTCGGTCACGCGGCCTAAACCCTCGTTGCCCGCAGTTGCAGGCAGTGGCGGACGCACGCCATAGTTACCGGAAATCTGGATTAGGTCACTTGGGTTGATCGGGGAACGCAAGATATCGACGCGGGCATGGCCCTCCGCCAAAACAGCTTGTTCCATCTCAACCACTTTCAGTACTTCGACCGGATTGCCGAACTCTTCGTAAATGACTTTTTTCATCGTGCTATCCTTTGATTATTTGACCCAACCATGCAGGTTGATCCAATCAGTTACACCTCAAACCCGACGTCACAGCAAGATGCACAAAAAAAGACCGGACACAAAGGTCCGGCCAAGTCCAACAGGGAGGTGCACGTCATAACCCGGACGTACGGCGGAAAATATTGAAGTAAACAGACCCAAATCTCATGAAAAAGGGCCTGCCTACCTCAAATTCTTATGACATCAGGCGATACCCGCCCGATTCCGTCACCAACAAACGCGCGTTGGAGGGATCAGGTTCAATCTTCTGACGCAAACGGTAAATGTGAGTTTCAAGCGTATGGGTCGTGACCCCCGCATTGTAGCCCCAAACTTCGTGCAGCAGCACATCACGGGCAACCACACCATCATTAGAGCGATACAGAAACTTAAGGATATTGGTCTCTTTTTCGGTCAAACGGATCTTACGCTCGTCCTCGGTGATCAACATCTTCATCGATGGCTTGAACGTATATGGTCCAAGCGTGAAAACAGCGTCTTCCGATTGTTCGTGCTGACGCAATTGCGCACGAATACGGGCCAACAATACCGGAAACTTGAACGGCTTACTCACGTAATCATTGGCACCAGCGTCCAGACCCAAGATCGTGTCGGAATCACTGTCATGTCCCGTAAGCATCAAAATCGGGCTTTTTACGCCTTGTTTGCGCATCAAACGACACAACTCACGACCATCGGTATCCGGAAGGCCTACATCCAGGATCACCAGGTCATAAAGCGCCTCTTTGGCCCGATCCATCGCGTCGTGGCCATTTGCAGCCTCAAAAACATCGAAGTCTTCGGTCATTATAAGCTGTTCGCTCAGCGCCTCGCGCAGATCATCATCATCGTCAACCAGAAGGATTTTTTTCAGTTGTGCCATCGTTTCATTCCCTTGTGTTGTATCATAGATGAAGGCAAGCGCGCCAAACGACAAGGTTTCTGCGCCGGTTTCACAGCCTCGTGTCGGCAGAAGGGCAATTGTTTCAATTCCCATCACTTTGGCATAGATAAATCTTGTGACACGAAGGAAAGTTGTAACATGGCATTCGCCCCAACCATAATCGAACGGCTTGCCCGCGCCCGCGCTGACCTGCGTATGGGCGTTCCTGTGGTTCTGTCTGGCGAAACCTCCGTTCTTGTTTTGGCCGCAGAAACCCTCGACGCTGCGCGCCTTAGCGACTTGCTTGCACTGGGCGGCACACCGGTTCTGACAATCACATCACGGCGTGCCACGACACTTAAGGCGCGTGCTTATGATGGTGATCTTGCGCGGATTGCTTTGCCAAAAGACGCATCGTTGACGTGGGTACAGTCCATTGCGGACCCAGCCGATGATTTGCGTGCCCCTATGAAGGGGCCACTTACCTCCGCACGAACAGGGGATGCAAACCCACATCGCGCCGCGTTATCAATGGTAAAGACGGCACGTTTGTTGCCAGCGGCGGTCATCTTAAACCTAGATCGCGGTGCACAGTTTGCGACGACACACGGGCTTACAGTTGTACCGCTTGATCTTGCACAGCCACACTTAGGCGCGACAAGCGCTCTGCATCCTGTGGTTCAAGCGCGGCTACCTATGGAGGCATCCGAGGCAGGTCGCCTCCACATCTACCGACCTGAAGACGGCGGTGAAGAACACTATGCCATCGAAATTGGCCGGCCTGATCGCAGCAAACCGGTTCTTGCAAGGCTACATTCTGCCTGCTTCACCGGTGATGTGATGGGCAGTTTAAAATGCGATTGCGGACCACAATTACGCGCCGCACTTACCCAAATGGGGGCCGAAGGCGCAGGTGTGCTGTTGTACCTGAACCAAGAGGGGCGCGGTATCGGATTGGCCAACAAGATGCGAGCCTATTCCCTTCAAGATCAAGGGTTTGATACCGTTGAGGCCAATCATCGCCTGGGGTTTGAGGACGATGAACGTGACTTCCGTATTGGCGCAGATATCTTGAAGTCTATGGGTTTCTCATCTGTCAGGCTGTTGACCAACAACCCAAATAAGGTTGCCATGATGTCCGCAAGTGGTGTCAAAGTGGCGCAGCGTGTGCCGTTGAAGGCAGGCGAAAACGCACACAATACGGCCTATCTTGCGACCAAAGCGGCCAAGTCTGGGCACCTGCTTTGACTCCATCCGATCTTGTCCTCACACCTTTTGGCCTACGTTATCTTGGACGTACATACCCCTGCACCATCGGAAAAGGGCGCATCACATCCGACAAACGCGAGGGTGATGGGGCGACACCGCGTGGCACCCACCGTATCGTTGGGATGTTTTTTAGACCGGATAGAATGGCAAAACCCAACACTTGGGTCATACCCATCGGGCCAAACGATCTTTGGTCTGACGATATGAATGAAGCCGACTATAACCACCACGTCAAACGGCCATACCCGCACAGCCACGAGGTGCTGCGACGGGCTGATCCACTGTATGATCTTGTGATGTTAACAGATTGGAACTGGCCAGACGCTGTATCAGGGCAAGGATCAGCGATCTTTATCCACCAATATCGGCGTGCCGGTTATCCAACAGAAGGTTGTATAGGATTGCGGCGGGATCACCTGCACGCAATCGCTCGCTCAATAACACCTAAAACGCGGCTTATCGTGAAATAGCACAGGTTTAGACAGGCACCCGATCGCCAAAGATCGCAGAACCAACGCGGATATGCGTTGCACCAAGGGCTATCGCCCGTTCGAAATCACTGCTCATTCCCATTGATAGGCCGTTCAGTCCATTTCGCTTGGCAATCTTGGCAAGCAGCGAAAAATGCAAACTGGCTTCTTCTTCCACGGGCGGAATACACATCAATCCCCTCACTGGCAGATCAAGTGCCGCGCATTCAACTACAAACGCATCTACCTCACGGGGCATCACACCTGCTTTTTGGGGCTCTTCGCCAGTATTCACCTGGATGAACAGATCAGGGCACTTGCCCATCTCTTGGGCCAAGCGGGCAAATGCTGTAGCAAGTTTTGGGCGATCAAGTGTGTGAATGGTTTGAAACAGCTCAAACGCTTGGCGGGCCTTGTTGGATTGCAGTGGGCCAATCAGATGCAAATCAACATCGTTATAGGTCTCACGAAAATCGGGCCATTTGCCGCCCGCTTCTTGCACCTTGTTTTCACCGAAACAGCGATGGCCTTCATCTAAGACCGATGCCACACGAGCGTTTGGTTGAACTTTGCTGACTGCTATCAATTGAACGGACCCTGCAACGCGATCCGCAGCCTGTTCAGCCTTTGCAATGCGTTCGGAAATATCAGCCAATGCCATTAGAGTGCCTCGCGAAAATTGATGATTAACTTTGGCGCACAAAATAGCACCGCCACAGAAAAGAAAAGGGGGCACAAACGAAAAGGGGCAGACCCAAAGGCCTGCCCCAAAACTTTAGAGATCGTTCAACTTAGAAGTTGAAGCGAACACCGAAGTCGGCACGTGTCAGACCTGTACGGTCGTTCTCGATACCACCGGCTAGCGTCGCGCCACCCAAAGAGTGTGTGAAGCCAACACCGTAAGCTGTTTCACGGCCTACGCCAGAGTTGTCAGCAACGTATACTGTTACGTTTGTTGCTGCGCCGATTTCGAAGCCAGCGTTGATACGGAACGTATCGAAGTCACCTTCGTTGTCAGCATAAGCTGCGCCAACGGTTACTGTACCGATAGAACCGTCAACACCGATGGATGTGAAATCTTCGCCAAGTGTACCAGACTCTTGAACACCCAATGCAACTGTCCAGTCGCCAAATGCGTATGACAAACCAAGTGCCGTACGATCTGTAGAAGACGAGTCTGACAAGTGAGCGTTAAAGCCGTTACCGGAATAGATAACTTCTACGCCGTTTGAGCCAGCACCACCGGAAGAGAACGAGTCATAACCGAACGCGCCGGATGACTGGTTGTTGTTCACAACGTTGGAGTAAGACAGACCTGTAAGACCGATGGAACCGGAATATACGCCAGCCAAAGAATCGATCGCGCCGTTGATGTTACCAACTGCGATGGTCAAACCACCGATACGTGCACCAACGCGAGGTGCAGAAACACCAGAAGCACCCAATGCGCCGCCGCCGATAGGGTTACCGTTGCCTTCGTTTCCGCCACGAATACGTACGCGGCCGAAGAATTCTACGCCAGAATCTGTTTCAGCTGTGCCGTCGATGTTGATTGTGAAACGGTTGTGAACTTTAGATTCTTGTGCGCCAACAGTGTTGTTTTCGTCATAGACAACACCAAAACGTGCGCCACCAGAGAATGTGATTTCAGCAGCGGCCATGCCAGCTGTTGCAACCAAAGCTGTTGTCGCGATGAGAAGATTTTTCATGAGATTTCCCTCGGATTAGAAAATTATCGCCCAACCAGTGAATCCGGAAAGGGTATGAAAGGTGTTTCGCCCTTTCATACCCTTGTTGGCAAGGTTTGCGCGCAGCTCAACTAGAAAGTGGTTCGGGATGATGCAGCTTTGCCACACCCCTGACACCGGTAAGCTATACTATATATAGCGTGCACCATGCAGTACATTGATCTTGCCCAGCCCCTTTTGCTTCGGTAGGTTGTCCTAAACCAATGTGAGTGCAGGCAATGATCACGGCAAAAACCTTTAAAACCACAGTAGCGTTTACTGTCGCCTTAGCTGTTAGCGGATGCGGGCTTTTGAATTCGGGCACACCCGACCCAGCAGCTGGATCACCAACCGGTGGACCAGAAGCGCGGGATGCGGCACTTAAAACAACGCCGATCTGGGAATTGTTCAAAGTAAAGAACACAGAAAACAATGTTTTGGTGAACAAATACATCTGGGCGGCATCTGTCGAAGTGCTTAATTTCCTGCCTATCCAGACTATTGATCCCTTCACTGGTGTCATCGTAACAGGCTATGGTACCCCGCCGAATGGTGGCCGTGCTTACCGCGCGACGATCCTGATTGATGATCCGGCCCTTGACGCCCGTTCGTTGAATGTTGCGCTTCAAACCCGTAGCGGCCCTGCTTCTGCAGCGACGACACGCGCCGTCGAGGATGCGATCCTTTCACGTGCCCGCCAATTGCGCATCGCTGACAACAGGTTTTAAACGCCCTACCGACGTTTCACATTTCACGCCGGGCCAATCGCCCGGCGTTTGCACATTCTACAGGACGAGAATCACAAATGGCTGTTTATACCCCTTCTGAAATCGAAGCTCGCTGGCAAGAAGCCTGGGACAAGGCAGGTGTTTTCACCGCAGTGCGCGATGAAGCGAAACCGAAGTACTATGTACTAGAGATGTTTCCCTACCCATCGGGCCGCATCCACATGGGTCACGTGCGCAACTATACGATGGGTGACGTCATCGCCCGCTACAAGATCAGCACCGGCCATAACGTTTTGCATCCGATGGGTTGGGACGCTTTTGGTATGCCTGCCGAAAACGCTGCTATGGCGATTGGTGGTCACCCAAAGACGTGGACCTACAATAATATTGCCGACATGCGCGGCCAAATGAAACCGCTGGGCCTGTCGATTGACTGGTCCCGTGAATTCGCGACCTGCGATCCAGAGTATTACGGTCAACAACAGGCCTTGTTCCTCGACTTTCTTGCCGCTGGGTTGATTCACCGCAAGAACGCCTCCGTCAACTGGGATCCAGAGGACATGACCGTTCTGGCAAACGAACAGGTTATTGACGGCAAAGGCTGGCGTTCCGGCGCTGAAGTTGAAAAACGCGACCTGACACAGTGGTTCTTTAAAATCTCTGACATGGCTGGCGAACTTAAGTCAGCATTAGACGATCTGGAAAACTGGCCTGCCAAGGTCCGCTTGATGCAGGAAAACTGGATCGGCGAATCGCGCGGTCTACAATTTGCGTTCTCCACTACCAATGCGCCTGAAGGCCATGACCGCGTCGAAGTCTATACAACACGCCCCGACACACTAATGGGCGCGTCCTTTGTTGGGATCTCTGCCGATCATCCTTTGGCCAAGCAATTGGAAAAGGACAATCCAGAGATCGCAGCCTTCTGCGCAGACTGCCGCAAAGGTGGAACAACAGCCGCTGAAATCGAAACCGCCGAAAAGATGGGCTTCGACACTGGTATAACTGTACGCCACCCTTTTGACACCGAGCACCATCTGCCCGTTTATATCGCGAACTTCATCCTGATGGATTACGGCACTGGCGCAATCTTTGGCTGCCCTGCGCATGACGTGCGCGATTTCGAATTCGCCACGAAATACGAGCTGCCAATCATCTCGACCTTCCTACCCTCCGAGGACGCAGACCCCAAAGTGACCGAGGCCTATGTCCCGATGAAGTCCGAAAAGGTCTTTTACAATGGCGGTTTCGCAGGCGAGCAATGGCAAACAGGCGAAGAAGCTATCAAAGCGGCCATCGATTTCTGTGAAACAAAAGGCGTCGGCCAAGGCGTCACCAAATATCGCCTGCGCGATTGGGGCCTGTCCCGCCAACGCTATTGGGGTTGCCCGATCCCCGTTGTGCATTGCGACGATTGCGGCGTGGTGCCAGAGAAGAAAGAGAACCTTCCCATCGAGCTGCCGTTCGATGTAGATTTCGACACACCTGGCAATCCGCTGGACCGCCACCCAACTTGGCGCGATGTGCCCTGCCCGTCTTGCGGCAAAGCGGCGACACGCGAAACTGACACGATGGACACGTTTGTGGACAGCTCGTGGTACTTCGCCCGCTTCACATCACCGCGTGCTGACACACCGACGGTTAAGGAAGACGCTGAATACTGGATGAACGTCGATCAATATATCGGCGGAATCGAACACGCGATCCTTCACCTTCTATACTCACGCTTTTTTGCGCGGGCGATGCAGATCACAGGACATCTGCCCGAATCTGCAATCGAGCCGTTCAACGCACTGTTCACCCAAGGCATGGTGACGCATGAAATTTACCAAACTGAAGATGACCGTGGCCGCCCTGTTTATCACCTGCCCGAAGATGTCACCGAAGGTAAACTGACAGACGGGACAGAGGTTCAAATCACACCTTCCGCCAAGATGTCCAAGTCCAAAAAGAACGTCGTTGATCCACTGGGCATCATCGCCAGCTACGGTGCTGACACTGCGCGTTGGTTTGTCCTATCCGACTCGCCACCCGAACGGGATGTTGAATGGACGGCCTCTGGTGCCGAAGCCTCCTACAAACACTTGAACCGCGTGCACAATATATCGACTCGCATCGCAGACATGGACCAGTCCGCAGCAGGCACAGGCGACGACGATTTGCTGCGCACCATGCACAAAGTGATCCATGACGTGACTGTCGGTGTGGAATCCTTCGGCTTCAATGCCGCGATTGCGAAGCTATATGGTTTCACAGCCGTGATGCAAAAAACCAAAGCTAGCTACGCCGCGCAACACGAAGCAATCAAAACGCTTGCACAACTGATGGCACCGATGACGCCGCATTTGGCCGAAGATATCTGGGCCGCACAAGGCGGGACGGGTTTAGTGACGACCGCTGCATGGCCAAAGGCCGATGAGAAAATGATGGCCGACGATTCTGTCACTATGCCCATCCAAATCAACGGCAAGAGACGCGGCGAGATCACCGTGCCTGCAGACATGCCAAAGGATGAGGTTGAAAAAATGGCCATGGCAACGCAAGCTGTTCAAAAGGCACTGGATGGTGGCACGCCCAAGAAAGTCATCGTTGTCCCAGGACGGATTGTGAATGTCGTTGTTTAAACTTCTTTTGGTTTTACCGATCATAGCGCTGGCCGCTTGCGGGTTTGCGCCCGTCTACGGCACAAATGGCAGTGCAAATGTTCTACTCAACAACGTACTGGTCCAAGAACCGAAAACTCGTGACGGTTTCCTTATTACAAAGCAGATCGAACAGCGTCTAGGGCGTACCGCCGACCCCCGCTTTGATTTAGGGTTGGATGTCACGACGACCCTAGAGACGCTAAACATCAATGCGGCAGGCAATATCGAACGCTTCAACTTGATCGGTATCGCGGACTATACCTTACGCGATAAGCAGACCGGACAAATCATCGCGTCTGGCAAAGTGAACAGCTTTACTGGCTATTCAGCGACGGGCACCACCGTTGCAACCCAAGCCGCGCAACAAGATGCGCAAAAGCGACTGATGGTTATCTTGGCTGATCTGGTTATCCAAAACCTAATCGTTACGGCCGACCTGCCCTCATGAAATTGTCTGGTGCGCAGGCCAATGGCTATTTTACCAAACCTGACACCAACAAAGCGGGCCTGTTGATTTATGGCGGTGACGCAATGCGCGTTGCGATAAAACGACAAGAGGTGATTGCCGCCCTTCTTGGCGCACAAGCCGAAGAAGAGATGCGCCTAACCCGTATTCCAGCCTCGGACCTGCGCAAAGACAAGGCAATGTTGATGGATGCGGTCAAAGCCATCGGCTTTTTCCCTGGCCCACGCGCGGCTTTTGTTGAGGACGCTAATGAAAACGTCGCCCCGATGATCCTCTCAGCACTTGAGGATTGGGAACAAGGCGATGCCCAAATCATCGTCACGGCAGGCGCGCTTAAACCAACTTCAAAAATCCGCAAAGCATTTGAATCGCACTCAAACGCATTTGCCATCGGTATTTACGACAACCCACCTACCCGTGAGGAAATCGAAAAGACCCTGCGCGATGCTGGGCTGGCTGCGCCAACGGGTGATGTGATGAATGTGCTGAACGATTTAGCCCAAGCGTTAGACCCTGGTGACTTTCGCCAGACTGTTGATAAAATCACACTTTATAAATTGAACGATACCGCGCCCCTGTCAGCCGATGACATTGCAGCGTGTGCACCAACATCTACTGAGGCTGACATCGACGACATCCTAATGGTTGTCGGGGATGCCCGCGCTGAACAAATTGGCCCAGTCTTACGAAAACTTCAGGCCCAAGGCGTCAATGCTGTGACCCTGTGCATCGGGGCCATGCGCCATTTCAGATCACTGCACCGCGTTGCATGTGACACCACCGGCCGTCCAAATGTTTGGGGTCCAAACAAGGATCGTATCATCGCCCAAGCCCGCAATTGGGGACCGGTCAAACTCGAAACCGCCCTGACTGTCCTGACTGATACCGATTTGAAACTGCGCAGCGCAGGTCAAAACGCGCCCGCAATGGCATTGGTCGAGCGCGCGTTTATCCGCTTGGCGATGTTGGGCAGTCGGTAGGCGCACTTACACGTGCACCTACGTTTTACCGACATGATACCGACGTATTACCGACGTCAGTTTTTGGCGGTTTATTCCTCTTCCACACCAAGATAGCGGATCGCGGATATACCTGCCCAGCGACCTGTCGCAAGACAACCGTTAATCAAATAGCCACCTGTTGGGGCCGCCCAATCCAGCATTTCTCCTGCGCAGAAAAAACCTGGGTATTCACGTAGCATCAGGCTTGGTTCCAGTTCGCTCCACGGCACACCACCGCTTGTCGAAATCGCTTCGTCTAGCGGGTTCAGACCGGTGTACGGAACGGGCAATGCTTTGATCAATTCCGCCAGCTTACCTGCCTCTTCCGGCAGTGGACGCCCAAACTCTTGAAGCATCGCAATCTTCACTGGCGATAGACGCAGGGCCTTGCGCAGATGGTTCGAAAGGCTTGTTTTGCCACGCGGTTTAAACAGGCGATGCGCAACATCTTCCAGCTTCACGTCCGGCAGTAAATCTACGGTCAAAGTAGCACCAGTGCCCAGCGCTTCGGACAGTGAATAAACGCCGCCACCCTCAATGCCGCGCATAGAAACAACAGCTTCGCCACGCGACACCTGGTCGTTCACGGACCACGTCACACCTTTGATCGGACCACCGAAATGCTTGGCCATATGGGGTGACCAATCAACGCGCAAACCCACGTTCATCGCGCCGAATGGAACTGTCGGAATGTCTTTGTTTTCAAACATTTCTGCCCACGCACCATCAGACCCCAACTTGGCCCAACTTGCCCCGCCCAGTGCCAAAACAGTGACATCTGCTTGGACCAGTTGTGGACCCTCAGGCGTATCAAATTGTAAGCCATCACCGCTCCATCCGCTGAATTTCCAACGGGTTACACGCGTTACGTCCAGTTCATCCAGCCGTTCAAACCATGCACGTAGCAACGGTGAGGCTTTCATAGCCTCAGGGAAGACACGGCGCGTTGAACCGATGAAAAGCGGTTGGCCTAAACTGCGCACCCAGCCTTGGAGCTTCTGCGCATCGAACACAGAAACCATCGGGCGCATTTCTTCAGAGTGTGCACCGTAGGCCTCCAAGATCGCCTCAAGCCCTTCGTCTTTGGTCAAGTTCAGACCAGACTTGCCAGCCATAAGGAACTTGCGCCCCAATGACGGCTTAGCGTCATATACGGTGACTGAAACGCCTACCTTAGCCAACATTTCAGCAGCCATCAATCCGGCAGGCCCTCCACCAATAACGGCTGCAGTTTTTGTCATTTTATCAGGCCTTTCATATCGCCTTTGATCTCAATAACGCGGTGCGGATAAGGTATCTCAATCCCCGCGTCTTTTAATGCATTCCAAATGATAAACAGCACTTGGGATTTGTATTTGTATTGTCCGTCATCGATACCGTTGACCCAAAATTCGACAACAAAATCGACACCACTGTCACCAAATCTTAACAGTTCACAATCAGGCGGATAAGGCTTGTCCAAAACGTCTGGGTGCTTTGCAACAGCGGCCGTAACAATAGCTGGGACAAGGTTAATATCGGTATCATAACTGACCGAAAACGGCGCATCATATCGGTTGGCTGATCCGCTGTCGGAATAGTTCACCACGCGTGTTGTGATGAAATCTTCGTTCGGGACAACGATCCAACGGCCATCGAATGTTTCTAAAATCGCGGCGCGGGCTGTCATACGAACAATCGTACCTGCCTCACCGCCATCTAACTCCACATAGTCGCCAACAGTCGCCTGCCCTTCGACCAACAGGATCACGCCAGAAATGAAGTTTGATGCGATCTTTTGCAGACCAAAACCAAGGCCCACACCAATGGCTCCACCCAAGACAGCCAAGGCGCTAAGATTGATCCCCATAATGTTCATCAGCAAAAGGAACGCGAGGCCGAAGATCATAAACTCGATCGTCTTTGACACCAATTGGCGCAAGGACGGGCGCATCTCATCCTGCTTTGAGATAAACGAAGTAGATTGCTTGTTTGACCAACCCCCTAGCCAAAACAACAACGAACCGGCGATAAGTCCACGCACAATTGCCATGACGGAAAATTTAATGTTCCCAATCGCAACTTCGGTCGAAGTCAATTGCGCCTGGGCCAAATCAAGCAACCCCAAGGCATAAAGCGCAGCAATGGGCACAAAGACAAATTTACCAATCGTCTTTAGGAACGGGTCAGTGATGATGTCACCCACCAAGACGCGCACAGCCAAGAACAAGAAAACGCGCTTACCAAAGGCAATCACCGCGCCACTGTCGAACAAGGATCGAACGATTCCTTCACCAATGCCTGTGAACATATAGGCCATTAACGGTAAAAGTAGTGGCAGGAATTGCATGAGAAAACGACGTGGAGACGCAAAGATATTGGTGCTGTCACCTGGATTCAGCAATTTTTCCAAAGCTGGACTAAGCCGACGCGAGACCAAAACAGCTGCGAAATAGGCAACAACCAACAACCCAAATTGTGACCACGCAGCCGGACTAAGCAACCAGCTGGCAGCAATCTCCCACCCTTGGATCGCGTATCCAGCAGCCGTTTGAACGATTTCAGGCTGTGTTTCTAGGTCTATGCCAAACATGAGCGCACCTCTGTGATTGCCAAGTTGTCATGCATTGCCCTAGCCATAGGCGCAAGTGTTAGCTGCAAAGCGCCTTTATTCCTTGGGCAATCTTGGGATCGGCAGCAACAGTATCGACGCAAAGATCTAGCGCATGCTTCATCAACTCATCAGATTCGACCAATCGTTCGACCAACCCGAAATCTAGCGCCTCTTGTGCGGTTATCTTTTGACCACCCATCAGGATCAGTTTGGTCCGCGCAGGCCCAATTAGCGCAGACATGCGTTTGGGATCGGATGGCTGTGGTAAAAAGCCAAGCTTCATCACCGGATAAAAGAACCTGGCCGTTGGCACTGCGATCCGCATATCACACGCCAAAGCCATGCCCATCGCACCACCAGCCAATGTGCCGTTAAGCGCAGCAATTGTAAGACACGGCAAAGAAGCAATGGCACCAGACAAGCGTTCCCAAATATCCGAAACTGCCAAACCAGCGCGGGCTTCGTCCAGATCAGCCCCTGCGCTGAACACTTTGCCTGTGCCCGTCAGGATCAAGGCACGCGCCTCATCTGCGCTTTCAGCGATCTCTGCCAGCTCGGTCAACATCTTGAGGGTAAGGGAGTTCGCCTTGTCAGGCCGGTTAATCGAGACGGTCCAAATCCCACCGATCTTATCTAGCGTTATCAAATTAAACCCGCCCGTTTGCGGATCACTTCATCACGAAGGGAGATTTCGCCGCCACAAAATTCGTCCGCATCGGCATCGCACATCCAAAGTAGCGCACGCGCTGGCCAATCTGCAGGAATATGGACATCCCAATCCAACTGGCTGATCGGGTTCACACCTGACGCCTTAATCTCACGCTGCATTTGGGTGGCCACGGTGCCCGGCGAAAGTCCAATCGCGCGAATTCCGTCAGCGCCATTTTCATGGTGAACGCATTGGGTCAGCATATTCACGGCGGCTTTGGACGCACAATAATGGCTCCATGCCTCGACCGGACCATGCGCTGCACCTGAGCTGATCGTTAGGATGCTACCACCGCCAGCTGCAATCATCATCGGCAAAGCAGCCCGCATTCCGCTGAAGACACCCTTGAGATTGATGTCGATCACCTGACCCCATTCATCTGGATCAGCATCTGCAAGTTGAGAAATGGGTTCGATCACGCCAGCGTTATTGATCAAAACATCAACGCTGCCAAACGTATCTTTAGCCTTATGTATCGCCGCGTCGACCGACGCATAGTCAGCAACGTCGCACGGCAATGCCAAAGCTTGCGACCCTATCTCTAACGCCAACGCATCAATCGCGGCGCCACTGCGCGCAATCAGCGCAACATTTGCACCCGCTGCTGCAAACACACGTGCCGCTTCTGCCCCAATTCCGCGACTGGCCCCTGTTATAACAACTGTTTTTCCTGCGATATCCATGCGCCACACCTTTGATCTGTCAGATTGATTAGCCTTTCGTAATCGGCGCAGGTTCGCCCGTCCACCCTGCAGTGCCCTTGACGTCTCCCGCTGGCTGTTCGACCATAGGCGGAAATATGCAACCTATGATCCAATCAGGAATTCAATCGATGTCCAAATTTTCAAAAATTTATGTTACCAGCGCGTTTAGCCTTTTGCTAAGTTCAACTGCCACATTCGCAGATGTCACCAATGCTGAGGTCTGGGGTAATTGGCAGAGCTACATGGGATCAATGGGCTACTCTATTGCAGCCAATGAATCTCAAGTCGGCAAAGTTCTAACTGTCACAGATGTCACTATGAGTATGCCATCGGCTGAGGATGATGAGAACCTTAGCGCAATATTGCCGATGCTCACATTCACTGAAAAAGGGGACGGCAGCGTCCAAATCGCGTTGCCGCCAATAAGCGAAATCGCAATCGACATGACCTTAGAAACTGGCGAGAAGATTGATGCCATTGTTGCCTATGCCCAAAACGGTTTGGATATGAACGTCACTGGCGAGAATGGCGATTTCAACTACGTATACACAGCCGCTGACGTTAATCTTTCGCTTGAAGAACTGATGATTGATGGTGAGGCGATCGGATCTGATACCGCGAAAGTTGACGTCAACTTAAAGAATATATCCGGGAATTCGTCGATCACTGATGGGACCCTACGCACTTACACACAAACTCTAAATACGGCCGCTTTAGTTTATGATCTAGCATTTTCTGATCCTGACACGGGCACCAAGGCTAAGCTAAAAGGGACGCTGCAAGACTTGGCCTCAAGCAGCAACAGCATGTTGCCGAGTACTAGTTTTGATATGACTGATGTAAGTGCCATGTTGGATGCTGGATTTAATGCAGCAGGTACGTTTACCTATCAAGGCGGCACTATGGACCTTGCCTTTGACGGACCAGACGGTGCGGGTACGGCCAACACGTCTTCAACAGGCGGGGCGATTGCTATCGCCTTTGGTTCTGATGGAATGAACTATGACGTGAGCCAGACAGGACTTGCGATCAACGCGCTGGTTCCAGATGTGCCATTGCCAATCTCGCTGAATTTGGCTGCTGCTAAGTTTAACTTTGCGATGCCCATCCAGAAGTCTGACGAGGAACAAGACTTTGCACTTGGCTTCACGATGGGTGATTTTACAGTTTCAGACATGATTTGGGGTCTTTTGGACCCGTCTGCACAACTGCCACGCGACCCTGCAACACTAGCGCTCGACCTCTCGGGCAAAGCCAAAGTGTTGTTTGATTTCTTGAACCCGGATCAAGCAGCTGCATTGCAAAGCAGTGGTGCGGCACCGGGGGAATTGAACGCACTCACCTTGAAAAGCCTTGTTCTCGATGCTGTTGGTGCGCGTCTGACGGGTACCGGAGATTTCACCTTCGACAATTCTGATTTGACCAGTTTTGACGGCATGCTCCGTCCAACAGGTGCTGTTGATTTGAAACTGGTCGGCGGCAATGGCCTGCTGGATAAGTTAGTCGCGATGGGCATGCTGCCCCAAGAACAAGCCATGGGCGCGCGGATGATGATGGGTCTGTTCGCTGTTGCTGGAACAGAACCGGATACTCTTAATTCCAAGATCGAGATCAACGATGCTGGTCATATCCTCGCCAACGGTCAACGTATCCAATAAATTCGCAGAAACGGAATTTAAGAGGGGGCCGTGCGGTTTGCGCGGCCCTTTTGCTGTCCCGCTCTTGCACGAGGGCCGTTGCAGGGCTACCTCATATCCAACTTCCACCGGAGACGCCAAATGACGCAGTCCCTCGACGCGCTGACACAATCACTTTTATCCGCTGCCAAACGTGCAGGCGCTGACAACGCCGATGCGATGGCCGTACAAGGTACATCGGTTTCGATCGACGTGCGCGCAGGTGCGTTGGAACACGCCGAACGTTCCGAAGGGATCGACATTGGTTTACGGGTTTTCGTCGGCCAGCGAGTTGCTAACGTTTCCGCCTCTGACACATCCACACGTACGATTGACGAGATGGCACAGCGTGCCATCGCGATGGCCAAAGAGGCCCCTATTGATCAATATGCAGGCCTCGCCGATCCATCCCAATTGGTGACCGATTGGAATGCCGACATTCTAGAACTGCACGATGCGACACCAGAACCCGACCCCGAAGAATTGCAGCGTGACGCATCTGAGGCTGAAGCCGCAGCGTTGGCCATCAAAGGCATTACCCAAGTACAAGCTGCAAGTGCCGCGTACGGCGCACGCCAAATTCATCTGGCCGCAAGCAACGGTTTTTCTGGCGGATATTCCCGCACCGACCGGGCCCTGAGCTGCGTTGCGATTGCAGGAACTGGCAGCGGTATGGAGCGTGATTACGCAGGCGACAGCCGTATCTTTCAAGCCGACTTGCGCAACGCTGCCGAGATAGGGCGCGAGGCATCGGAACGCGCTTTGGCCCGAATGGATGCCCGCAAGCCACCCACTGGTTCCTATCCAGTTTTTTTTGACGAACGCGTCTCTTCCACCTTGATCGGTCACCTTTTGGCGGCAGTGAACGGTGCATCGGTTGGGCGCGGTGCGTCATGGCTACGCGATGATTTAGGCACCCAAGTATTGCCCGCACATCTATCCGTCATTGAAGACCCACATCGCCCGCGCACAGGTGCATCACGTCCCTTTGATGCGGAAGGTTTGCCAACTGCAAAACGGGCGATCATTGAGGATGGCATCCTAACCGGATGGACCTTGGATCTGGCCAACGCGCGTAAATTAGGGATGACATCGACTGGTAACGCGGCCCGCGGAACCGCTGCTGGCCCATCACCCAGCGTTTGGAACACCGCCCTCACGCAAGGGACCGCTAGCAAAGCAGATTTGATACGCGACATGGGAACCGGGCTATTGGTCACATCGATGATCGGCTCGACCATCAACCCAAACACAGGTGATTATTCACGCGGTGCTGCAGGCCTGTGGATCGAAAATGGCGAAGTACAATATGCAGTGAACGAATGTACCATTGCTGGAAATCTGCGCCAGATGTTGCTTGGGATCATTCCAGCAAATGACGCACGCACGCATCTTAGTCGCGTTGTACCGTCCTTGTTGGTTGAAGGGATGACCCTTGCCGGCGCGTGACCTAGACCTTCTAGTTAACGCGGCACTGATCGCAGGACGTGTTGCCACCAGTTATTCTGGGCAAACAGCCAAGAGGTGGGACAAACCAGGTGGCGCGGGTCCTGTGACAGAGGCTGACTTGGCCGTTAACAACATGCTTGCTGCTACACTACCAATAGCGCGCCCAACTTATGGATGGCTGTCGGAAGAAACCGAAGACACCGCGACGCGCTTAAGCCGTGATAAGGTTTTCATCATTGACCCAATCGACGGCACCCGCAGCTATGCAGAAGGGGCGAACACTTGGGCCCACTCCTTTGCGGTTTCAGAAGGTGGCCAAATCACGGCTGCTGTTGTTTACCTGCCAATGCGAAAGAAAATGTACACCGCGGCGCTGGGTAAAGGTGCATGGCTTAACGGTGAACCACTGCGTGTCTCGACCCAACCATCGCTCTCAAACGCCCGGGTTCTTGCAACGAAGGTCAACATGGAGCCTAAATTTTGGCCCAAGGGTGCGCCTGATATTGATCGCCAACACCGCCCATCACTGGCCTATCGCTTAGCGCTCGTGGCATCGGGTGAATTCGACGCAATGTTCACATTCCGCCCAAGTTGGGAATGGGACATCGCAGCCGGTGCGCTTATTATAACTGAAGCCGGTGGAACCATCACAGACCAAACTGGCGGGCCATTAATGTTTAACGGGCCTGATGCGTTGTTGAACGGCATCATTGCTGGAGGGCCAGCCATTCATGAACAAAGTCTTGCCGCGCGACAGCCCGCTTGACCCCTTCTTACAATTGGGCAATCTAATAACATGTTGAATTTTGATCCCCTCACTAGCTCCACTTCGAGCGAAGCCAGCCGCGTCTTGTCAGGTGCTGTTGCGCATGCGTCGGGCAGACGGGTTTACTAATTATGCCAAACTCTCTTGAGCTGTCAGCATACCGTGCAATTGTCAGGCGAAACCCACCTACCCGATATAAAGCCAGCCAAAATCGCCCCTTAGGCGAAGTTTTATGGCTTCATGCACCCGAGAACGGCAACGCACTTGCTTTGTTTGATTTGGCAAAGAGATTGTGTACACAACGCCATGACTTAAGCGTTTTGATCACCTGTGATGAAGCCATCGCCTCACCCTGCCATACCATTATTATCGACACTGCGCCCAGCGAGCACCCCCAAGATATAACAGTATTTCTAGACCACTGGCGACCTGATGTTGCCCTTTGGCTCTGGGGCAATTTAAGGCCAAATCTAATCTTGGCCGCGCATCAAAATGGCGTCCCATTTATTATGGCCAACGCAGATCAACAGGGATTTGAGAGCAGACGCGACCGCTGGTTGCCCGAAGTAGCCCGTGATGTAATGGCATGTTTCGACAACGTCCTAGCACGTACAGAACCTGCCCATGCTCGACTTAGCAGACTTATGCGCAGCGATGTGACATTGGAATTGAGTGGACCAATAATGGCTGGTGGCCAATCGCTTGATTATTCACAAAGTGATTTTGATACCTTGTCCACGGCCTTAGGCGGGCGCCCAGTTTGGCTGGCGGCATCTGTTCAATCAAATGAAATACAAACCGTACTTGCTGCCCACCGGCACGCTTTGCGTCTATCGCATCGTCTCCTGTTGGTTCTCAATCCTGCGTCAGAAGAACAAGCGGCAGAATGCCAAAGCCGACTTAGCACTGAAGGGTTGCGCAGTGCGCGTTGGGAAGACGGTGAAATGCCTGACGACAACTGCCAAGTCTTGTTGGCGACGGCACAAAACGAATTGGGCCTTTGGTATCGCGTGGCGCCTTTGTCCTTCCTTGGTAGCTCGTTATCGTCTGGCCAACACGGGCTTGACCCATTCCAAGCAGCAGCCCTTGGTACAGCCATTCTATACGGGCCCAACGTACGCAGCCATATGCCCAGCTACACACGCCTGGCGGCAGCCGGTGCCGCGCGTATTGTCAACGACGCGGGTGCCCTTGGTGTGGCAGTTGCACGACTGATATCGCCAGATCATGCAGCTTCAATGGCCATGTCCGGTTGGGATATAGTATCGCAGGGGGCGGCTATCACAGATCGTATTACTGAATTGGTTATCAATGCGCTGGATGCAGCCGAAGAAAGGGGCACATGATGCGCCCACCTAAATTTTGGGACCGCCCCTCAAGCTGGCAAGCCTTTGCGTTGGCCCCATTGGGTCGCCTTTATGCAATGGGAACCGCCCGTCGATTGGCAGGGGGGAAGCCCCTCCGATTGGATATCCCTGTCATTTGTGTTGGCAACATCAATGCCGGAGGGACCGGCAAAACCCCGACAGTCATCGCAGTGGTCGAGCGATTGCGCGACATGTACCATACGCCCCACATCGTCAGCCGCGGCTATGGAGGTACCCTTGCGGGTCCGGTCCGTGTAGATCCCGCTACACACACCGCAGATCAAGTAGGTGATGAACCCTTATTGCTAGCGGCATTTGCCGAAGTTTGGGTTGCCAAAGATCGTGCACTTGGCGGTCAAGCGGCACAAGATGCAGGCGCAACCGTTGTCGTTTTGGATGATGGGCATCAAAACCCAGCGCTGCATAAAGACTTGTCTATTGTTGTTGTGGATGCGGCACACGGATTTGGAAATGGACGATGCTTACCTGCGGGGCCACTGCGCGAACCAGTCAGTAAGGGATTGGCCAGAGCGGACCTACTATTATCAATTGGACCTGAAACGGCACAAAACGCGTTCCGAAATGTACAATCAAACACCACCGTTCCACGCATATCTGCGTCATTGAAGCCGCTATTAACCGGAATGGATTGGTCTGACACCCGTGCCTTTGCTTTTGCAGGAATAGGGCATCCAGAAAAGTTCTTTGCCACTTTGCGCGGTTTGGGAGCTGATGTGGTGCACACCGAACCCTTGGATGATCATCAGAAACTGTCCAGCAACTTACTGGCACGGTTTGAAGCAGACGCCCGCGCAAAGGGTGCGCAAATGATCACAACAGAAAAAGACGCAGTTCGTTTGCCAGCCGCATTCCGGTCGAAAGTAATTACTTTACCTGTTCGTCTGGAATTCGAGGATGACAGTGCGTTGCAAGCGGCATTGAAAAAATTACCCTTGAACTAAGAAACAGGGCTTGGCAGATTATAACACCCGCCAAGCCTTAGGGTCTTCGATTATTCCATTGCAGCGTCAATAATCTCTGACATCTCTACAAAGCTCATGTTCGAGTGCTTCTTACCGTTGATCACAAAGCTGGGCGTGCTGTTGATGTCATCGGCGCCCGCTTTTTCTTGATACCATGCGACCAATGTCTTGGCCTTGTCATTGTCGTTCAAGCAAGCTTCAAGCGTGTCACCATCCATGCCAGCAAGGCGGCCAATTTTGCGCAACTCTTCGATAATGGCTGCTGGCTCACCTGCACGTGCCCAAGTGGATTGGGTTTTGAACATCAAATCAGTTACGCCAAAGAATTTCTCTGGACCTGCGCAACGTGCGATCATAGACGCCCATAGCCCGTAACGATCAAAGTAGACCTCGCGGAAGATAAAGTTGACTTTGCCCGTGTCGATATATTCTGTCTTCAGCGCCTTGTAGGTGCCGGCGTGGAACGAAGCGCAATGTGGGCAGGTGTAAGATGCGTATTCAATTATTGTGACTTTAGCATCAGGATTGCCAATCATCATGTCGGGAATAGACGCGATGTCCAAATCGGCATTTTCATCCGCGTTGTCAGCAACATCCACTGTTGCTGCAGAAGTAACGGCAGCCGTCTGTGGAGCGCTATTTGATGGTTCATGTACAAAAAGAAAGTATGCGCCGACGCCGACAAGCGCGGCGGCAACCAATGGAAGTATGCGTTTCATATCGTGATCCTTAATTCAGGGAAGTCTTTGGTTTCATTATATTCGTCCCCAACCGTTCTAGGGCCGCACGCAGCCCATCATCACCAACGGTTTGGGTTGTTTCGGTCGCCCGCTTTACAACAGCAGGATCAGGAGCAATTTCGTTTAGTCTTTTCGGCTTATGCGCAAAATCAACTTGGCCTTCAGCAAATCCTGTCGCTGCGGTTTGCGTGATGCGTACGCGTGCGATGGCGTTGTAACCATAGACCGAATTTACCTTTGCGCGAATCTGTTCCTTTTGCATTTCTAGCATCGGGGCCTGCGCACCCGTTGTCAGCAATGTAAGCGTCGCACCCATCCCACCGCGGGCATAACTTACCTCGACGGGTCGCGCGATTGACGACACATTAGGGCCCGCGATTTCAGCCCAATGGGTCAAAAGGCGGCTTTGAGCAAAGCCACGGCTTTCGCTGGCCGTACGAATCCGTTCGCCCAGCAAAGTTGCTGTGCGTTTAAATCCTTTTGTACTGGTACGGCGCTGCGCCAAGGCTATGTTCCTTCCAAGGCAATGTGCCCATCGTCAGACTTCATCATAGCGGATCACCCCGCTCAGACCAGCGAAACAAAACAATACGGAGCATAAAGATTGCGTGATCTAAGTTCAAATTTGCTGGAGTGGTACGACATTAACGCACGACCTATGCCTTGGCGAACACCACCTGCAGATAAAAAAGCTGGTGTGCGACCTGATCCCTACCGGGTTTGGCTGTCAGAAGTCATGTTGCAGCAAACAACGGTTGCTGCGGTCAAAGAGTATTTCAACAGATTTACAACCCGCTGGCCTACCGTTTCTGACTTGGCTGCAGCTCAAGATGGTGACGTCATGGGCGAATGGGCTGGTCTTGGGTATTACGCCCGCGCTCGCAATTTATTGAAGTGTGCCCGCGTCGTTGTGGATGACCACGGTGGGGTTTTCCCCGCTGATCACGATGCTTTACTTAAGCTACCCGGAATAGGCCCCTACACCGCTGCATCCCTTTCCTCGATAGCCTTTGATTTGCGCCATGTTGTTGTTGATGGAAATGTAGAACGGGTCATGTCCCGCTTTTATGACATCCACACGCCACTTCCATCTTCAAAACCCGAACTCACCGCAAAGGCAGAAGCCCTGACACCAACATCCCGTACAGGCGATTATGCCCAAGCCGTGATGGATTTAGGGGCAACCATTTGCACACCTAAATCCCCAGCTTGTGGCATCTGTCCTTGGCGTGACCCATGCTTGGCCCGTAAAGCTGGCACAGCATCAGAGCTCCCTAAGAAGACACCAAAAAAGGCAAAACCGGTGCGTCATGGAACAGTGTATTTGGCCCAACGGGCAGATGGCGCGTGGTTGCTTGAACGCCGCCCAGACAAAGGTTTGTTAGGCGGAATGTTAGGGTGGCCGGGGTCCGATTGGATCGACACAATCGAACCACGCCCCGAAGGAACACCGCCGTCAGTTGGCAATTGGCAGATCGTTGAGGGAGAAGTGCGCCACACATTTACGCATTTTCATCTCATCCTCACAGTTATGACCGCGAGTGTCACAACCGATACCAACGGGTTCTTTGTCGAACCACAAGATTTCCGCCCCTCTGACCTGCCAACGGTAATGCGCAAAGCGTTTGATTTGATACGCCCTTAAGTGCGGCGTCGCGTCATGCTTGGTCTGGCACAAGAAACCGCGTAGAAATTGGTGTAATGATACAAAGGACTACAAATGAATATCCCAGCGGCTGATATGGCCAAGTTCCAGAATGCGTTACCCTTTTGGTTGTCGTTGGGTTTGATTCCATTGGCATGGGTTGGCGCGATCTATGGCGGCTGGACTGTTTTACTGTTGCCCATAATGACGTGGTATCTGTTTTCGGCATTAGACGCCGTAATTGGGCTGAATTTGAACAACGGTGATTTGGAAGCCACGGATGATGATTTGTTTTGGTACCGCCTGATCACAATGATCTGGGCACCTTTGCAATTCATCACGATCTTCGGGCTTATTGCCTATGTTGGGTCGACCACTCATCTTGGAACATGGGAAAAGATCGGTCTATTTTTTGGCGTTGGCGTTATCAGTGGCACCATAGGTATCAATTACAGCCACGAGTTGATGCATCAAAAGAATAAGCTAGAGCGTCATATGGCTGATGCACTTTTAGGAATGGTACTTTATTCCCATTACCGGTCTGAACATCTGCTGGTCCATCACCGATATATCGGTACACCACGTGACCCAGTGACGGCACGCATGGGCGAAAGTTTCTATCGATTCTATCCACGGGTTTTGCGGGCTTCATTCCTTTCAGCGTTGAGTGCTGAAAAAGCGATGCTTGACCGTAAAGATTTGCCCGCATCTGATCTCAGTAACCCGTTTTGGAAGTACGCCGCGATCCAGGGTGCTTTTCTAGTCCTTGCCTTGATCCTTGGTGGATGGTCTGGCCTTGGATTATTTCTGCTGCAAGCCGGTGTTGCGATCTGGCAGCTAGAACTGGTGAATTACATCGAACACTATGGCCTGACCCGCAAACATCTGGGCGAGGGGAAATATGAACATGTACAACCGCGCCATTCATGGAACGCAGCCCATAAGGCATCAAATTGGCTGCTAATCAATCTTCAACGTCACTCGGATCACCACTACAAACCCGATCGCCGTTTTCCAATTCTGCAGAACTATACCGAAGCGGACGCGCCCCAACTGCCATTTGGCTATCCTATTATGACGATGGCGGCGATGGTTCCTCCACTGTTTCGCCGCGTTATGCACCCCCGCGTCCGCAAATGGCGCGAAATGTATTACCCAGAAATCACTGATTGGACATCTTATAACAAAGCGACGAACCCGCTGCCCCGCTAAGTATAAGTCCAAACGGTGATGTCGTGATCAAGCCCCCGAATGGCTTGCCCTTCTTTGCAATGTAAAGACGTTAGCTCTGGGGTATCGACCCCAGACTCGTTTTGTATTTGCTTGTGTACATCGTCACTGATGACCAATTGAACCGCTAGTGAACGGGTCAGTGCCTCAAGCCGACTGGCAACATTAACCGTGTTGCCAATTACAGCAAATTCTAATCGATTTGCCCCGATGTCACCCATAACGACAGGGCCATAATGGATGCCAAAGCTAGCTTGTAATTCTGGCTCACCCTCGGCCACACGGCGGGCATTTAGCCCCTCCATTCCAGCAATCATCGCACGGACGCAGGCCAAAGCATTGGTGGCATCCTTATCCCCTATGACTGGCGTGCCAAACGTCGCCATCAGCCCATCGCCCAAGAACTTGTCCAATGTGCCACCATGAGAGAAGACACAGTTCTCCATCAGGCCATGGAACTGACGCAACATCGCAATCACATCTTTTGGATCACGGTTGGCGGACAGGCTAGTGAACCCAACAATATCTACAAACAGTACCGCAACATTCTGTGTCCTGATCTGCTTTAGCGGTTCGTCATTGTTGGAAAGCTCCTCGACCATTGTGGGCGAAAAGTAGCGCGATAAGTTGGATCGTTCGCGTTCCAAGCCAGCGTTGCCCAGTACCAGCCCCTCGAACCGCCGCACCGATAGGGCAAGCGTATAAGCACAAATCAAAAGTACGACGACTTCCTGAATACGCCTGTCGAAATGCACCAAATTTGGGTCCAGGAATGACACCAATATTGGGCTGTCTGACAACGCTGTTTGCACAGCAACTGACATCTCCGGGTGAGTGGTTCCAAACCACCAGATCAACCCACTTCCAATAAGCCAACAACCTGAAAACCAATGGCCAAGTGCCAAAATCGTACGCCACGAATATGAAAGGCCGCCCAAGACCAACATAATGAACATATACGAAAACGTACCAAACTGAAAAACGAACGCGGTTGGAAGACTGTCAACACGTAGTGGGTTCGGACCAATGAGAGCATAAGTGATCAACACAACGTCAAGGAATATGAAACCTAGTTCTGATTGCGAATGACCAACACGGCCAACACGACGCAAAACCCAGCCATTCAAAGCGATCAACGCCAACAGAAAATAGGTGAACAATATGTCAATTTGAAAATTGAGGAACGGCAACAGTACAGCAACCACCAGCAACGCGACCCAACGTGCACGGACAGCCAACTCCAAGCCTTCTTGCTTGTGCCGTCCCAGTGCTGTGATGGTGTATTGATTGGTCCGCTCAATTTCGGGTGAGATCTCTCCAACCGGGAAGCGCGACGTAGTCGTAAGCTCGGACATAGAATTCCCTTTTCTCAAAGACAGGTCGTTAGCCTACCTTAACAAATTTCATCTAAACCGCATAAAAAAACCCCGCCACAAGGGCGGGGTATAGGTGAGTGCCTTTATTCGCAGCCTTGGGTAAAGGCTGCAGGCACCGGCGGTGTTCGTAAAACTGGTGGTGGTGGGCTCAGATCAGTCGTGCATCTCGGCACGAACTTGTTGGCGTAACAGATCGATAGGAACCTTTTTCCCGTCTTTCTTAAAGCACCAATAGGTCCAGCCATTGCAGCTGGGCGCGCCTTCTAGATGCGCACCAACCTGATGAATTGATCCCTTGATGTCGTCCCCAATCAAGGTGCCGTCTGCACGAACCTTGGCCTTGTGACGCTTGTTCATCGAGTAAAGTTCTTCGCCTGGGCGCAACATGCCACGTTCAACCAATTGACCAAACGGTACACGTGGTTCTGCACGCTTAGACGCGCTGACTTGCAGGGCTTCACGGTCAAATTTGCGGGCATTCGCGATACGTTTGGTCGCGACCTTACGGTATGCTTCTTCACGCTCGATACCGATGAAATCACGGCCAAGCATTTTGGCCACCGCACCTGTTGTGCCTGTACCAAAGAACGGATCAAGGATCACATCACCCGGGTTGGTCGAGCCAACCAAAAGGCGGTGTAGCAAGCTTTCCGGTTTTTGTGTCGGATGAGCCTTGTCACCATTATCATCTTTCAAACGTTCGTGGCCCGTGCAAATCGGCAAGACCCAATCGCTACGCATCTGAATACCATCATTCAACGCCTTAAGTGCATCATAGTTAAACGTGTATTTGCTCGTCTCGCTCTTACCGGCCCAAATCATCGTCTCATGGGCGTTGGTAAAGCGTTTACCACGGAAGTTCGGCATAGGGTTCGACTTGCGCCAAACCACATCGTTCAAGATCCAGAAGCCTTCGTTCTGAAGCGATGCACCAACGCGGAAGATGTTGTGATAGCTGCCAATGACCCAAATCGCACCATTTGGTTTCAGCAGGCGACGTGCCGCTTTCAACCAAGCAGTCGTAAATTCATCATAAGCGCGGAAACTGCTAAATTGGTCCCAGTGATCATCAACCGCATCCACTTTGGAATTGTCGGGACGATGCAAGTCACCCTTAAGCTGCAAGTTATAGGGAGGATCAGCAAAAATTAGGTCGATAGATTCGGCAGGCAGACTGTTCATCACATCGATGCAGTCACCAGCAATAATTTCGTTCAATGGAAGCGGCATAGCCGTATCCGCAGGTGCCACCGCACTCTTAACTTTGGTCATATATATCTGCCTCTGTCCCGGCCCATTATTGAGCTCGTTTGTTGACCTCAATGTGAGTCAAAGGCGATTCGCGGTCAATTTCTTTTTTGAATCAATTGGTTACTATTCTTTCTTGATACAACATATTGTGTACTGGCTTGAACGAACGTCTATGGTGTGGGGTAACCCCCAAATTCATTAAAGCTTCCATGTGTCTTTTTGATCCATAACCCATGTTGGTTTCCCAACCATAACCCGGATGCTGTTGCGCCAAGTCCACTAGGACACAATCTCGACAAACTTTGGCCACAATTGAGGCCGCGGAAATAGACAAAGATCGGGTGTCCCCTTTTACCAAAGTGGTTGCAGGAAGACGCAATCCGCGTGGGATCATATTACCATCAATCAAAACGTGCGCGGGCAGACGCCGCAATCCAGCGATCGCGCGTTCCATCGCAAGATGTGAGGCTCGCAAGATATTGATCTCGTCAATTTCCGCCACCGAAGCATGTGCAATCGAAACGTCAGCGCACTTCAACAACTGGTCGTACAAGTCCAACCGCTTCTTCGCAGACAGCTTTTTTGAATCGTTCAGCCCCTCAGGGATACAAGCAGGGTCCAAAACAACAGCTGCTGCCGTCACTGGACCTGCCAGCGGACCACGCCCGACCTCATCAACCCCAGCAACGCGACACCCCAATTCAGTCTCAAACACAAAATCAGGCATATCGTTCCTTTTCATTTTGCAAAATAAACTCTCGCCGAAGGCAGAAACTCCAATTGGAATTTAAACAACAAGCGGCAGCCCAGCTGTCTCCTTTTGGCAGAGCGCATGAAAAAGGGGAAGGTGCCCGAACACCTCCCCCAAGTCAGCAACACTAAGAATGTGCTGCAAAGGTCACGCCCTTAGTGGCGCGCCAATTTGTAACCCTGCTTGCGCAAGCAACGCGCGCCAAAGCCAAAGCGTGGACCACGATCCGTACGTATGCGGCGTTCGCAATGCTGCGGCAATCTGTGGGTAAAGCCATAGTGACGTTCAAGACAGCGCTCACCAAAGATGCGTGCATTTCCACGGCGCGTCTCAAAGCTACGCAAACAACGGCCAGGCAAAAGGTGCTCAGAAACGCGGCGCGGAAGTGGGCGCGGTTCTACATGACGCCGCTTTTGAATTGGCTTGTGTATCTTGTGACGAGGTGCCGGTTGCACATGCGCCTGTTGTTTTTTCTTTTTCTTATTTTCGTGAATGACAGCGCCAACAATCGCTACACCTAATAGGGCGGCCAAAGCGCGGCCTAGGTCGTCTTGATTGGCGCGTGCCGGGGCAGCAGCGAAGCCTGTGATTAGGATAGAAGCGGCGGCAATGGTCGCAATAAATTTACGGTGCATGTGATCATCCTTTCAGTGTTGATCGCAAATGCCGCTGGAGGGATGCGGCAGTGATGCAAACAACTTGGTCCTGCCCCCCTCAGACACGCAATAACACTGCAGTGTTATCCAATATCATGGGGTTCGGGCTGCCATTGTTATTGAATATCAAAGCAGACGGGCCCATGATATATTCCATGAAACACACACTCATCTCTCTTTGCACAGCGGCCAGCCTGCTGATTGCATCACCCGTCTTCGCGGCTGATTGCTATGCCGATTACAAGGCCAAGCAAGACAACCCATTGCGTCTGCACTACGGTGTCGCCCAGATAAGCGGCCCCTGCAGCGCCCAAGCAGCCCAATCCGAATTGAAATCACGTCTTGCGGCACAGGGCTGGACGTTGCTGTCTGTTGTCTCCACATTCGCAGCTGATGGCCTCGCTGAAAGGAAACAGAGTGCAGGACCCTACTACCTCCGCTTCTGAAGTGCGCAGTACCGGAACCAGATTGGTCGGATTCGGGCTTGCTGCCATCGTCATTATTTTGCTGCTGGCCGCAATCTTACTGTTTTACAATTTGCCCGACGCAAACGCATTCAACCAGCGCGTTGAAAATATCTTTATGTCCAACGATGGCCTGACGTCACAGTCCGAAATCAAACTGCTTGAGATTCTAGCACAATCTGGCACCGCCTTTTCTGACGTGCTGTCCAGCTACCGCAGTATCATCTTTGTGCTACTTGTGTTCGCCACAGCACTTTTGATCGCGTCCCTCGTGTTCCTTGTCATGTTGGTTATTTTGAACCGTCGCACAGCCCGCATTGAACGCGCCGGTATCGAAGTGAATTCGCTGCTCATCAGCCGTGAAGAAAATACCGTTTACCTGAACGACCTTGGCTTCAAACTAACTGACGCGGCGATGGAAACGATTTCGATCCTCGCCGAAGCGCGTATGGACGATGACATCTTATCCGGTTCCGAAATCGAAGGTATGATCTCAGGCAGGTCTCCATCTGATTGTGAAGAAGCCGCAGGAGCGACCCGCATCAAACGTCTTCGTGACACACTGGGCAACCAGATGGTCAGTGAATTGCTGGTAAAGAATGTCGCGCGGCGCGGCTATATGCTGGCCGTTGGCAAGGACGTCATCAAAGTCCTTTAAAGCGCTGGTCAAACCAAACCTAGCGGGCTTAGGATGTCTTTGATCTAAGCCTGCTCAGGAGCCAGCATATGCCCGCACCCATAAATACGTTCAAAAAAGCACTCGCCAAAGGTGAAACCGTAATTGGTTGCTGGCTTAGTCTTGCCAACAGCTTTTCAACGGAAGCAATGGGGACGGCTGGATTTGATTGGCTCTTGGTCGATTCTGAACATGCGCCCAACGATATCCGTTCCCTGCGCGAACAACTGATCGCGCTTGAAACCAGCCCTAGTACAGCCGTTGTGCGGGTCCCTATCGGCGAAACGTGGATTATCAAACAGGTTCTCGATATCGGGGCGCAAACGATCCTTGTTCCGATGGTTGAAAGCGCTGAGGAAGCGCGTGAATTGGTACGTGCCTGTCGCTACCCACCGGACGGTATCCGTGGTGTCGGATACGTAACAACCCGCGCCGGTGGCTTTGGGACTATTCCAGATTACGGCAAAACCGCAGACGCACAAATCTGCCTTTTGGTTCAAGTGGAAAACCGGGCGGGTTTGGACGCATTGGATGAAATACTGGAAGTTGATGGGATAGATGGCGTCTTTATTGGTCCCGCAGATTTATCTGCCGATCTAGGTCACATGAGCGACATGATGCACCCCGACATGCAGAAAGTTATAATGAGTTCGATTGAAAAGATCGCGGCCAGCGGTAAAGCGGCGGGTATACTAAGCCTCAATGACGAAATGACGCAAAAAGCGCTAGATGCTGGTGCCCGTTTTGTTGCCGTTGGGATTGATATGATCACTTTGACCACTCACGCCAGTGCCCTGTCGAAAAAATGGAAGTCTAAGCTTTGATCGCAGCGGCGGCTTGCGTGTAACCACCCGCAGCGCCGTCGATAAAATGCACATGATCGTTTTGCATTGCTGAAGGCACGATGCAGGTCATCATTGCTTCATCCTGTTCGTGCAACCCATATCGAATGGTTCCGGCCTGCGCTGCTGTGTCCAACAACGCGCGCAGGTCAGCCACCGTAGCAGCATCGCAATCAATAGTCATTTTCAGACCATCATCGAATTTACGAAAATCAGCATTTCCTGAAACGTCTTGCTTGTATTTCTTAGGATCAAAACCACCAATTTTCAGGCCAAGTGTTAAAAGAGCCCACGCCAAGGCTGTTTCCAGCAAGACCTGCCGCCGACGCTTGGCCAAATTCATACCCGCCCGACTGACCTGCGCATCCAAAGCCGTCCCTTGCGGCGGCCACTGTATCCCCGGTCCATCAACGGGCGCAGGATGCCCACCCCGATCCAACCGGTTCACACGCTCTAAAATCTGCCCGCATAGATCCGCAAAAGCGTCCGCATTGCTGTCATCCAGTTGATCGATGACGACAGATAATATTGTCCCACTACGGGATTTCATATGGCTCCACCGGCACGACAACCCTGTCAAATCTGGCTGTGTCCCACTGGACGCTTTGGGCAAACCATTATGTCCCGCTTTCATTTGTGCTTCTGCCCAAGAAATTCCACCACCGTGAAACATCGCATAATCGACACCTTCGGACGCTTGATATCGCGCCACTGAAACATTCAAACCATTTTCCCGAATTTCAGCCAATGGCGTCATAGCGATGCGAAGCTGCATCCCGAATTCATCCTCTGCCCAAGCTTGGACCGCACTTAGGGCTTTCGCTGCAGTCTCAGCATGTTCCGGCGGACAAGCAAAGGCAGCGCCATCCCCTCCAAAAATATACGGCAGTGCGCGACCTACTGCAGCGTTGATCTGCGCAGAAATCACTGCGGCACCGATCATGTTCACTGTCTTGTATTTCCCAGCTGCGATCGCTTTGGTCGAACCGACAATATCGGACGTTCCAACAAGCCAATCATCTGGCAATGCAGTATAATTGGCGGCATCAACCAGCGTGGAAAAGCTGTCATGGTGTGGCAGATCATCATAGAACTTAAAGCCATCGACCATTCTTTATATCCCTTGTTTGAAGTAACGACTTGGTTTGCAATTAAAGACGAGCCTTGCACAATAGCGAACCTCATGTCACCCGTCTGACATCAGATAGAAAGAAATTCCCGATGTATCTTGGATTGCTAACGCTGGCATTAGCTTACGTCTTGAGCCAGTTTTTCCGTGCGTTTTTGGCGGTCATCAGCGTGCCATTGGAAACCGAGTTGGGCATCGGGCCAGAGGCGCTTGCGACAGCCAGCGGCCTTTGGTTCATTAGCTTTGCCGCAATGCAAATCCCTGTTGGTTGGGCGCTTGATACGCTTGGGCCAAAGCGGACGGCATCGGTTCTATTGTTGATCGGTGGCACAGGTGGGTCTTTGATCTTCGCCATTGCCAACTCTGCCTTACATATCAACATCGCGATGATGCTGATTGGCGTTGGATGCGCGCCTGTGCTGATGGCGTCTTACTACATTTTTGCACGTGAATTTCCACCTATCCAATTTGCCACACTGGCCGCATCAATGATTGGGGTTGGTACATTCGGGAACTTGCTCGCTTCATATCCTATGGCCTTTGCCGAAACGATGATCGGCTGGCGTGCAACGATGGTTTGTCTTGCTGTTTTATGCGCTATTATCGCTGTTAGCGTTCAATTCACTGTCAAAGATCCAGAACAAATTGTCTCTAAAACCAAAGGATCCCTTTTGGACGTACTGCGCATCCCCGCCGTCTGGTTGATCGCACCCATTGCAATTGTTGGCTATGTGCCTGCCGCTGCAATCCGTGGCGCATGGATGGGTCCGTACCTGAACGATGTACATGGACTGACCAGCGGCCAAGTCGGAACAGCAGCCTTTATCATGGGCATAGCTATGATTGGTGGTGTCTTTTTGTACGGTCCGTTAGATCGTTGGTTAGGTACACGCAAATGGGTGATCTTTGGTGGAAATGTCCTGACCCTCGCCTGCTTGCTTGGGCTTTATACATTTGGCGCATCCTCCTACATCGTTGCTGTTGCGTTGATGTGTGGCATCGGCTTTTTTGGGGCGACATTCCCTGTTGTAATAGCGCACGGCAAAGGGTTTTTTCCTGCACATCTGACAGGGCGCGGTGTCACCTTGTTGAACATGTTCAGCATCGGGGGCGTAGGTCTTGCGCAATTGATCGCGCGGCCACTGCATGACTCTTACCAGGGTGGGGATGCAGTTGCGCCCTACACTGCGGTGTTCCTGCTTTTCGCCGCCCTTTTGACCACCGGTCTAGCCCTATATTTCTTTTCACAGGACAACACAGACTAAGCCAAAGCTGCATCACTTTTGCGGCAATGCAGCGCGGCCCCTTCCCCCCATTCAGATTCGGGTATAAAGGGCGCTGACCACCCTTATTTGTATTGGAGATCAACAGATGGGTTACCGCGTAGCCGTAGTCGGAGCCACAGGAAATGTGGGCCGTGAAATGTTGAACATTCTGGATGAACGCCAGTTCCCAGTGGAAGAGCTTGCCGTTTTGGCATCCCGCCGCTCTTTGGGAACGGACGTTGCATTTGGTGATAGAACATTGAAGACGAAGGACCTTGATACGTTTGATTTCACGGGTTGGGATATTGCCCTGTTCGCGATCGGTTCTGATGCGACGAAAAAATATGCCCCCATCGCTGCTAAATCCGGCTGCATTGTCATCGATAACTCTTCTTTGTATCGCTATGATCCGGATGTTCCGCTGGTTGTTCCAGAAGTGAACCCCGAAGCCGTGTTGGATTATCATAAGAAAAATATCATCGCGAATCCCAACTGCTCAACAGCGCAAATGGTTGTGGCCCTCAAGCCACTGCACGACCGCGCAAAAATCAAACGCGTTGTTGTCTCGACCTATCAGGCCGTTTCTGGTGCCGGTAAAGGTGGTGCTGACGAGCTGTGGGATCAAACAAAATCAATCTATAATCCCGTTGATGACAAGCCTCCAAAACAGTTCACCAAACAGATCGCATTTAACGTGATCCCGCACATCGACAGCTTCATGGAAGACGGTACCACCAAAGAAGAGTGGAAGATGATGGTCGAAACGAAAAAGATCGTCGATCCATCCATCAAAGTCACGGCGACCTGTGTGCGCGTTCCTGTTTTTGTAGGTCACTGCGAAGCGATTAACATCGAATTCGAAGAGTTCCTCGATGAGGACGAAGCCCGCGATATCCTGCGTGAAGCGCCGGGCGTTATGGTGATCGATAAGCGTGAAGATGGTGGTTACGTCACACCTGTTGAATGCGTTGGGGACTATGCCACGTTCATCAGCCGTATTCGTCAAGACAGCACGATTGATAACGGTTTGAATCTGTGGTGCGTGTCTGACAACCTGCGCAAAGGCGCTGCTTTGAACGCAGTCCAAATCGCAGAAACACTAGGCACGCGGGTTTTGAAAAAAGGCTGATATCCGCCGAAAATCTGTAATATTTGAAGGGGTGCCACACGGTGCCCCTTTTTCTTTTGGGTATAGCCGTGCAGGTTATCCACAACATTTATGATCAAAGGTCTTTACCAATATGCGCTCCATTGCCCTCCTGCTCGCCGTCTCCCCGTCTTTTGTTTACGCAGACACAATCATTGCTCGGATTACACCGACGGATGTCACTGTTTTCACGCAAGGGGCAGAGGTCACGCGCAAAGGGCAAATCACCTTACCGGCAGGTCTGCATGATATTGTGATCCCAGATATGCGGCCAAATGACGGTGGCCTGCAAACGCCAGAGATCAAATTGTCGGGGGCCACCCTAATTTCGCAGAAGTGGCAAAATAATAACCAAGTGCCACTTGGTGAGCCACAAACTGAAGGCTACAAAACGGCCAAGAACGAACTGGACAGCGCGAAAGAAGCAGTCGCTGAACTGAAGGACGAGATCGCGACTAATGAGCAGGTAAAGCAAGGGGCAAAAGCACAGATTGCCTTTCTGAATGCGTTGGCAAAAAGCGATACATTGCCTGATGGGATCGATACATTGCGCGATCTGTCCCGTATGATTTCACAAGAGACATTGGCTGCACGCACCACAATTCAACAAGCTGATATTCAGGCGCGAACGTTAAGCAAAAACCTACCAGATTTGCAAAAGGCGGTCGCTAAAGCACAGCGTGAATTCGATGCCTTGCTGCCGCCCTCTAAAAACTTTGCACAACTCACGCTTACGGTTTCAGTTCCCGAAGCGACCACCAGCGATCTAAGCCTAAAATACCTTGTTCGCGATGCGGGTTGGCAGCCTGTTTATGACCTGCGGCTTGGCACCGACGAAAGACCAAAGCTTGTTGTTGAGCGTGGCGCAACGATTCTTCAAAGGTCGGGGGAGCGTTGGGGAAATGTAAATTTGACTCTATCAACTGTTGCCGTCCAAGAACGCCCCGAACCGAATGATATCCGCATAAAACGTTTGAGAATTTCTGAGCCACAGCCCGTTTCAAAACGCTCACTACAAGCTGAGTCACAGGCAGATTTTTCAAACGACGGGGCACGTGCAATGCAAGCACCCGTAATGCTTATGGAAGTAGAAAGCGCCACAGTCGACTTATCCGGCATCGCGGCGCAATATAGCTTTGACTACCCAATTTCAGTAGACAGTTCAGACGACTTTAATCGCATCACACTTGGTACATTAAATTTTGAGGCTTCGGTTGAAGCCCGCGCTATACCACTTAACAATCAAACCGCATTTCGCATGGTCAAGTTTACCAATGACAGTGGCGAACAGATGTTGCCCGCGCTTGCAAATCTTTACGTTGATGGCCGTCTGATCGCAGAAACATTCCTAAACCAAATCGTTCCCGGTGCTGAAACCGAAATTGGTTTTGGTCCCATCCACGGCCTGCGACTGACACGCACGATTCTGAACAGAAACGAAGGGGATCGTGGCATTATTTCACGCTCTAACGAGAATACCGAAACCGTGCGTATCGACGTGGAAAACCTAACGGACAAAGCATGGGCCGTTACACTGTTGGACCGCGTGCCATTTACAGAACAAGAGGACTTGAGCATCGATTGGTCCGCAGCACCCCGTCCGACGACAACAGATCATAAGGATCGCCGTGGCGTCTTGCATTGGGATCTGAACTTGGAAGCTGGAGAAACCCAATCAGTTAAATTGGATACAAAAATCACATGGCCCGAAGGTATGGTGCTACGGTAATTTTGAGATAAACTCAGCTGACTGGGCTGGATCGGAATTTTCGTTTGTTGTCTTTGATTTACACAATCTAGAATCGAAACGATTCAAATGCCCTGTTGATAAGCATTGTAATATACCTTTGCTGTGCAATCCTTGTAACTCAGCAAAGGTGTAAAAAAATGAAACAGAGAATGAATGCATTTACCAAATGGCGCGGCCAATGTGCCGTTGAAAGTAAGTGGCGAAAGCACAACACAACGACACATGTGACCAAGGCAGAGATGTTGCGGATATTCGTTCAGGAATTGCCTGAACCCAGCCCAAAACGAGAAGCCGGCTTAAGCGTTTAGACCTTTTGAAATTCCTTGGCATCTGGATTGAAATACTCCAATCCACCTTCCCCAATATCGGTCCAAAGACCGTGCATCGACAGCAAACCTTGATCGACACGATCTTTGATAAACGGAAATGTCATTAGGTTATCTAGCGACGTTAAGACCGAGTGTTTTTCTAACTGCCGCGCTTGAACCTCGGGATCAGTTTCGTGCGCGACCAACTCGTATTTCGGGCGCAGAATATCCATCCAGCGGCCTACAAAGCTTGCCTGCTCTTCCAACTCTGGCGCTTTGCCTTGGCACATGTCGATACAACCCTGCACGCCGCCACAGTTTGAATGGCCGAGCACAATCAAATGGGTCACGTTCAAACCAGTCACAGCATATTCCACCGCCGCACTGGTGCCGTGATGATCGCCGTCTGGCTTAAAGGGGGGGACAAGGTTGGCGATATTACGGTGGATAAAGAATTCCCCCTGATCTGCACCAAAAATTGATGTCACATGAACACGGCTGTCACAGCACGAAATGACCATGGCGCGCGGGCGCTGCCCCTCAGAGGCAAGGCGGCGATACCACGCTTGGTTTTCTGCATAGCTGGTTGCTTTCCATCCATGGTAGCGTTGCAGCAAATATGTGGGCAAAGGTTTCGCGTGATCCATCGTCTCATCCAAATTCTAAAAGACCTGAACGCGTAGATAGACTGAATTCACCTCGAATTCGAGAGAAAAGAACAATCCACAATAACCATTTAGGAACGAACTGGCCCCATTGATAAGTCAGCCGTGGGGGCTTGTTTAAGGGTGAACGAAATGAAGCACATAACACAATTGAAACCGAAAGAGGCGATTGACGTTGATCAGGATCGATTGAGCGCACTGTATACTCAACTGGGTGAAGCCAATGCGGAAGACGTTGTTTGTCGCGCGATGGAAGAATTGGCATTGCGCCTTTCTTTTTGCGACCGACAGCACCGCGCAGCAGCTTTGGTTGATCTGCGCAAAAGTGTCAGGTCCCTTATCGCAATAGCTGATCAAATCGGGATGTCGGCTGTCTCAGCAGTTGCAGTCCATGTTACCAACTGCATCGATCAATATGACCACATTGCTTTGGCTGCAACAATGGGCCGCTTAATGCGCATTGGCGAGGAATCATTGACCGCAATCTGGGATTTGCAGGACATCACAATCTGAACATGCTTGCGGCTGTTGGTGCAAGCGTTAGGCTGTCGATAAATTGTCTTTAGAAAGTCATGCCAATGTCCGTCAGATTTGCAGATTCAACACCGAACTCCATTCCCGTGCATGTTATCGACGCCGAAGATTTCGCAGGTTGGGTTGACCTACAAACACCGCTGACAAAAGCATGGGCCACGACAAACGGATTTTTGGGTCTATTGCATCAAGCGCTTGTCATTCCATCCCCTGACGGAAGCCCTTTGATGGTAATTGCTGGGTATGGTACTTTCCTAACGCGGAAACGTGGGCGTTTTCACCTTGCAGGTGCTGCCGCCAAGTTTCCAAAGGGAATTTATCATATTGCATCTGGGATCGCAGACGAACACCTAGCCCAAGAGGCCCTAGGGTGGTTGCTACAGTCCTATCGGTTTGATCGGTATAAATCTGCGCTACCAATGTCAGCCCAATTAGTGGCACCAGAGGGAATAGATGCTGCCGAGATCACAGCGCTTGCGGTCGGTGAAACGCTCACAAGGGATTTGATAAACACACCCGCCTCAGACATGGGCCCGCCACAGCTGGAAGAGGCGGCACGCAAATTGGCAGGTGAATTTGGCGCACAGATCGATGTGACCGTCGGTGAAGACTTGTTGGCCCAAAACTTCCCTATGATCCACACTGTTGGCCGCGCAGCAGACCGTGCACCAAGATTAATCGATATGCGATGGGGCGACAGTGGACCCACTTTGACGTTGGTTGGTAAAGGTGTTTGCTTTGATACTGGCGGCCTAAACATCAAACCCGGTGCATCGATGGGATTGATGAAAAAGGACATGGGTGGATCGGCCGCTGTTTTGGGGCTTGCCCACATGATTATGGCCACCAATCAAAAGATCAAGTTGCGTGTTCTTATTCCTGCCGTCGAGAATTCGATCTCAGCGAATGCGTTTAGGCCGCAAGATATTTTGACCTCCCGAAAAGGCCTGACAGTTGAGATAAACAACACTGATGCTGAAGGACGTTTGGTCCTTGCTGACGCCCTTGCCCTTGCAGATGAAGAAAAGCCCGATCTGATTATTTCAATGGCGACATTGACGGGTGCTGCGCGTGTGGCCGTTGGACCAGACCTGGCACCGTATTTTACTGATGATTCACAGCTAGCAAATGCGCTTGAGGGCGCAGCCGATACGCATGCCGACCCAGTGTGGCGCCTACCGTTTCATGACGCCTATGAATCGATGATCGAACCCGGCATTGCCGATCTAGACAATGCACCGATGGGTGGATTTGCGGGCTGCATAACAGCAGCCTTGTTCCTACGTCGTTTCGTGACCGAAACGCCCCGCTACATGCATTTTGATATCTACGGCTGGCAACCCAACGCGGCACCTGCACGGGCAAAAGGCGGCGTCGGCCAAGCAACCAGAGCCCTTTTTGAAACCCTCAAGACAGCACTTTAAAATGGCCGATCCACGTTCGACCCCCGATCCTGATCTGGTCACGGAACAGACGCTGGCACGAATTGGCGTGCCGCTTGCAGATTTATGCCGACACGCTGGCCAACAGCGTGACAGACAAGTTCTACTGGGAGAGCAGGTGACAATACTTGGTCGAACAGATGCACACTGCTATGTGGTTACCAATAAGGATCATTATGTCGGCTATTTAGATCGCGATGCTTTGGTTGCTGATCGCCCGCCGACACACCGGATAAGTGCGCTTTCCAGCCATACCTACAGCGATCCTGATATGAAATCACCCGACCTTTTAGCGCTTAGCCATGGATGCCTGATGAATGTTGATCATCAGTCCAATAAGTTCGCGAAGACCGAACATGGGTACATTCCGACACAACATCTTTGTCCTATAGATCAAACAAACAGTGACCCTGTCGAAGTTGCTAAGCTTTTCCTAAATACGCCATATCTCTGGGGTGGTAATTCAAACACAGGGATCGATTGTTCAGGTCTGGTTCAGGCAGCACTTACTGCCTGCGGTATTCCCTGCCCTGGTGACAGCGATCAGCAAGAAGAGCTATTGGGCGGCCTTCTTGGACCCGATGCAGCCATTCAAAAAGGTGATTTTCTGTTCTGGAAAGGACACATCGCAATCGTTGCCGATGCCGCTACCCTACTTCACGCCAACGCATTTCACATGGCTTGTGTGTATGAACCAATCGCAGACGCAATCGCGCGAATTGCTGCGCAAGGTGACGGTAACATCACAGCCCACAAACGGCTCTAAGTTAGTCAACTGACCGGATTAGCTTGCGTTCCAACACACGCAATACAGTCTTTAGATCATGGCCACGGCGCAGACCTTGACCATCCATACCGATAATCGCGTACATCCCTTGTTTATCCCGCAGCTTTGGCCGTTTTTCGATACGGTACAAGGGGTGTTCCGCAGTGCGTTTGAACACAGAAAAAATCGCAACTTCACGCAAACATGAAATCCCATAATCGCGCCATTCACCCGCGGCAACCATACGGCCATACAATGAAAGAATTGGAGCCAATTCAGTCCTGTGAAACGCAACCTGCAGGTTCGGCATTTCGCGTAAATTCGAAGGAACGTTTGTTTGGATAACCATGAATTACACTTGCGCTCTTTTGCATACAAATCAAGGTTTACGCAGAACAGATTTCACCCGACTTGAATATGTTACAGTTTCTGCGCAAGCTGGCCAAAACGGAAACATGATCTAAGGAAACTTACCGTGACCCCGCAAGACAGAGCAGAGAAGTGTGCAGCCCTTATGTTTTCGCAAGATACCGCCAGCCAAGGATTGGATATGGTGATTGAAGACGTCGGAACCGGACATGCGAAACTGTCGATGTTTGTTGGTCCAAATATGCTGAATGGGCATGGTATTTGCCACGGTGGATACATTTTCACACTGGCCGACAGCGCGTTTGCATTTGCGTGCAACACATACAATCAACTCACAGTCGCCCAGCAGAACCAAATCACCTACATTGAAGCTGGGAAATTGGGTGAACGCCTGATTGCAACCGCAACGGAAACATCGCGAACGGGACGGTCAGGCACTTACGATGTTGTTGTGACTGGAGAAAACGAACGCACAATTGCGTTGTTTCACGGCCTCTCACGTACCATCAAAGGTCAGCATTTTCCGGAACCAACTAACGAAAACGGAGTCGCGTGATGAAAGACTTAACGCCCCCAAAATCATCCCTAGATCCAATAGAAATTGCCAGCCGCGATGAAATCGAAGCGTTACAGTTAAAGCGCCTGAAATGGTCACTCCGCCACGCATACGATAACGTACCATTTTACAAAGCGTCGTTTGATGCGGCTGCGATACATCCTGACGACCTTAAATCTCTTGCTGATCTTTCAAAATTTCCATTCACTGTAAAGTCAGACCTCCGCGCCAATTATCCGTTTGGGATGTTTGCGGTTCCACGCAACCAATTGGCCCGCATTCATGCGTCGTCCGGCACTACAGGACAACCAACTGTCGTCGGTTACACGCAGAATGATTTAAACATCTGGGGGTCAGTTGTTGCCCGATCTTTACGCGCATCTGGCCTGAAACGCGGCGATATGTTGCACAACGCCTATGGCTACGGCTTGTTCACTGGGGGCCTTGGTATCCACTTGGGCGCAGATGCATTGGGGCTAACAACTGTGCCAATTTCAGGTGGAATGACCCCACGCCAAGTCCGATTGATCAACGACTTTCAACCAAATGGCATCACGGTCACACCGTCCTACGCTTTATCAATTTTGGACGAGTTCGCAGCCCAAGGGCTCGATCCGCGCAAGTCCTCAATGGACGTTGGCATCTTTGGCGCAGAACCTTGGACAAACGCGATGCGTCACGAGATCGAGCAGGCTTTTGATATGCACGCCGTCGATATTTACGGCCTTAGCGAGATCATGGGCCCCGGCGTTGCAAACGAATGTGTAGAAACCAAAGACGGCCTGCACATCTGGGAGGATCATTTCTTTCCGGAAATCATCAATCCCGAAACCGGTGAATTGGTCGCCGACGGTGAACAAGGCGAATTGGTCTTCACGTCTCTTACCAAAGAAGCGTTCCCTATTATCCGCTACCGCACACGCGATCTAACACGACTGCTACCGGGAACAGCGCGGAGCATGCGGCGAATGGAAAAGGTCACAGGGCGTTCAGATGACATGATCATCTTGCGCGGCGTAAATGTATTTCCAACTCAGATTGAAGAGGCTCTTTTGGCCTGCCCGGGCCTTGCCCCCCATTTCCAAATTGAGTTGACCAAACCGGATCGTATGGACCAGATGCGCGTTATCACAGAAGCATCCGATGCTGCTATGGGCGCAGAGGACCGTGAGACTGCACGCCGTACTTTGGCTGCAGCTATTAAACAATCCGTTGGAATTAGCGTAAAAATCGATGTCATGGACGCTGGTGGTGTTGCACGTTCCGAAGGCAAAGCAGTCCGCATCCTGGACAAACGCCCGAAGGTTTAAGTTCCGTAGCGAGCCATAAATGTTTCGACCGCGCCACGCACAACGCGGTCGATTTCTGCATCTGTTACCGTCTTGCTCACACCAAACATCAGGCGTGGCCAAACGTCTGCTTTGCACAATTCACCGAATTGATCAGCAGCCAATACCAGATCGTCAATACGCAGCTCATCTCGATCAATCGCTCCTTCGAAATAATGGGCCATTTCTGTCCGCATAACGGCGGGGCCAGATTCATAGAATGCGCGGCCAATATCTGGGAAGCGATCAGCTTCAGCAACACAAATTCGAAAGATCTGTTGGCCAAGCTTTGACGTAATAAACTTTAAGAAATGACGACCAACAGCCAATAATACGTCCCTTGGAGGTGCCGATAAATCTATTTGATTGATCGCATCATCAGCTTGACGGGTACACTCAGCCCCTGCCACTTCTATAAATAGCATGCGTTTGTCTGGAAAATAGCTATACAAGGTTGCCTTGCTAACGCCAGCGACCCGCGCGATGTCATCGACATTCGCGCCCTCAAAACCGTCCGCCATAAAGACAGATCTGGCACCTTCAAGCACTTGCGCGAACTTGCGGCCCTTACGAACCATCTGGGCTGTCTCAGTCATGTGTGCTCCACTTACAAGAGTGTGAACATAAACTGGTTCCACGACAATCATAGCTAAAAAAGGAAAAAGTTATCGAGCATTTTCTTCATCAGATGTAACTCCAAATTTGACGAGAACCGGCACCAGTATCTGAATGGATCACTCTCCTTGCACCCAGACGCCCAGACAGGGTATTCCTTTTTCATGATAGCGATCTTCTTAAAAACACTGCCTTTCTTTGCCATTATCGCACTTGGCTACGCGGCAGGCCGCACACGTTTCTTCAGCGAAGAGGCAACAAGCTATCTGACCAAATTTGTATTTTTCTTTGCGCTTTCCGCGATGATCTTCCGCTTTGCTGCAAACCTTGAGTTGGCCGAAGTCTGGGACACACGATTGATCGCCGCCTATCTTTGGGGCACCGCATTTGTTTACGGGATTGCAACCATTGTTGGTTTTTTGAGACGCTTGGATGTCGCAACAACCGCTATCGAGGCACAATGTGCTGTCATTGGGAATATCGGGTTTCTAGGTTTGCCTATGCTAACCTTGTTATTTGGAGAAGCCGCGATTGGTCCTATAATGATGATGCTGGCCGTCGATCTTATTATCTTTTCTTCCCTTGTCGTTATCCTCGTTACAGGATCACGGGACGGCCAAATGTCGATGCGTATTTTCAAGGCCATTGGATTGGGCCTGATCAAAAACCCGATGATTGTCGCAATGTCTCTTGGGCTATTTTGGTCTGGGTTTAATTTACCTATACCAGTACCTGTTAATGAATTCCTTGCGATCCTTGGCGGTGCCGCGACGCCAGGTGCCCTTTTCGCCATCGGCGCATCGCTTGCTTCTAAATCAGCAGAACGGATCGAAGTCGCCGGATGGCTTACCTTTTGCAAACTGGTACTGCATCCAGCATTTGTTGCATTCGGTGCTTTCTATCTCTTCTCGGTCGAACCATTCAGCGCGATGGTCCTTATCGCCGCAGCCTCACTGCCCGTCGCGGGAAACGTTTACATGCTCGCGCAACACTACGGTGTCGCACCACAGCGGGTCTCGGCGGCTATCTTAGTTTCTACTGCCATCAGCATCGTTTCCGTTAGCCTTGTGATAGCTTGGGTCACCAACTCATAGGTCCAGAGTTCCAGAAATGTTCCCACCGGAGGCTCTCGCACTTTACCAACACGCCGCCACCCGCTAGCGGTATATCCAACACCCGTTAAGGAGAGATTGATGAAAACCGTTTCCGAAAATGCCTGCTTTGGCGGCACCCAAGGCGTCTACACACACACCTCCAAGTCTTGCGCTTGTGATATGACCTTTGGTCTTTTTCTGCCCCAAGAGGCCAAAGACGGTCCTGTACCCGTTTTGTGGTATCTGTCTGGTCTGACCTGCACCCATGAAAACGCAATGGTCAAAGCTGGCGCACAGGTCTGGGCCGCGGAACACGGAATTGCACTTATCTTCCCAGACACCTCCCCTCGCGGCGAAGGTGTGGCGGACGACGAAAACTATGACCTTGGCCAAGGCGCTGGCTTTTATGTCGACGCAACCCAAGACCCTTGGAAGCAAAACTTCCAAATGTGGAGCTATATCACAGACGAACTACCAGCCTTGTTGGCAGAGAACTTCAGCATCGACATGGACCGCCAATCGATCACTGGTCACTCCATGGGCGGGCATGGCGCGTTGACGATGGCAATGGGATTACCCGGCCGCTACCGTTCGGTTTCAGCCTTTGCACCGATCTGCAATCCAACGTCAGCCGACTGGGGTCGCAAGCAACTCAGCGCTTATCTGGGCGATGACGAAACAGCTTGGGCGGCACACGATGCGACCCTATTGATGGAAAAGGTAGGCTTTGACGGCCCGATTCTTATCGACACAGGCACCTCTGATCAATTCATTGATCTGCTCAAGCCCGAGGCCTTGTCAGCCGCAATCGCGACGAAACGCCAACAGGCCACAGTGCGCCTGCAACCCGATTACGACCACAGCTATTTCTTTGTCTCGACGTTCATGGAAGACCATATCGCCTTCCATGCTGACGCCCTATATGCGGATTAAACCATGAGCCACTACGACCTAATTATCATCGGCTCCGGCCCGTCTGGCCGCTCTGCTGCAATCCAAGCTGGCAAGTTGAAACGCCGTGTTTTGGTGATTGATCGCAAAGATCGCCTTGGTGGTGTGTCGGTACATACCGGTACCATCCCATCAAAAACATTGCGTGAAACAGTTCTTAACCTTTCAGGTTGGCGCGAGCGCAGTTTTTATGGCCGCTCCTACCGTGTGAAACAAGAAATCAAAGCAGACGATCTTAAGGGGCGTTTGCATATGACCCTCGATCACGAGGTTGACGTGCTAGAACACCAATTCAATCGGAACCATGTTGAGACGTTGAATGGCACCGCACATTTCATTGACGCCAACACGATCGAGGTCGAGACAGAGGCAGGCGAATCCACAAAATTGTCAGCTGACAATTTCTTGATCTCGACGGGAACAAAAACGTATCGTCCAGACTACATCCCATTCAATGGCACCACCATTTTAGACAGTGATGAATTTCTCGACATGGCGCAAATTCCGCGCAGCCTAATCGTTGTAGGCGCGGGTGTCATCGGCGTCGAATATGCATCAATGTTTGCTGCCCTCGATATCAACGTCACGTTGATCGAACCACGTGACACGTTTCTTGATTTCATCGACAAAGGCATCATCCAAGACTTCACTCATCAGATCAAAGAAAATGGCGTTGACTTGCGTCTTGGCTCTGCCATCGAAAAGGTCGAGGACGCGGGCAAACATGTCGAAGTCACCCTTGAAAACGGACGACATGTACGCGCTGAAATGCTGTTATTTGCCGCTGGTCGTATGGGTGCCACTGACAAGTTGAAGCCAGAAGCCGCGGGTTTAGAGACTGATCATCGCGGTCGGATCGAAGTGGATCGCAAAACCTATCAGACAACTGTTCCACACATCTATGCCGCTGGCGACGTGATCGGGCACCCGTCTCTTGCCTCCACTTCTGGCCAGCAGGGGCGCGTTGCCGCCTGTCATGCCCTTGATACGCCAACCTTAGGCGAAAGCGCTTGGTTCCCTTATGGCATCTATTCGGTTCCAGAAATCTCGACCTGCGGCATGTCCGAAGAAGAAATGCAGGAACGCGAAATTCCATACGAAATCGGTGAAGCGCGGTTTCGTGAAACGTCACGCGGGCACATCATGGGCCTTGAACATGGCATGTTGAAAATGCTGGTGTCTCTCAAAACCCGCCGCGTCCTTGGAGTTCAAATTGTAGGCGAGGGCGCAACCGAGTTGATCCACATCGCGCAAGCCGTCTTGAACCTAAAAGGCACTGTGGATTATTTCGTGCAAAACACGTTCAATTATCCAACTTTGGCCGAAGCGTATAAGATTGCAGGCCTTGATGCGTTCAACCGCATGCCGATTCCAGAAGAGTTTAAAGTACCCAAAAAGAAATCAAATAAATGAAGCTTTATATCGATGCCGACGCTTGCCCAGTAAAGGCCGAAGCCGAACGTGTTGCGACCCGGCATGCTTGCAAAATGTTCGTCGTTTCAAACGGCGGACTGCGCCCTTCTGCCAATCCCTTGGTTGAGACCGTGATCGTTGCGGACGGTCCAGACATTGCAGACATGTGGATCGCTGATCGTTGTGGCCCCGGTGATGTCGTTGTTACTGGCGACATCCCGTTAGCCGCAAAATGTGTTGAAGCAGGCGCACGGGTCCTTAAACACAACGGCGAGGCATTGACTCAAGCCAATATCGGCAACGTCCTTGCCACACGCGACCTCATGACAGATTTGCGTGCCGCTGATCCATTTAGGCAAGGCGGCGGTAAGGCCTTTTCCAAGACAGATAGGTCGCGGTTTCTAGAAGCCCTTGAGCGCGAGTTACGGGCGGCAGCCAAACAGCAATAGGAAGACAATCATGACCATCAAAGCAGTAGTGTTCGACATTGGAAATGTTCTGATTGGCTGGCAGCCCGAGACGTTCTTTGACAGCGTCATAGGCAAAGATCGCCGCCAAGCGTTTTTCGCTGCAGTCGATTTGCATGGCATGAACGATAAGGTCGATGCCGGTGCCAACTTCCACGACATGTTAATGCAGACAGCCAAAGACAATCCTGATTGGGCCGATGAAATTCATCTTTGGCATGATCGTTGGATCGATATGGCCGCCCCTTTGATCCCACATTCTGAACGCCTGATGTATGCGCTGCAGGCCAATGGCATTCCCGTTTTCTCCCTCACCAACTTTGGTATCCAAACCTATGATTTGGCAGCGCTGACCTACCCCTTCATGCGCAAGTTTGATCGCGATTTCATCTCGGGCCACATGAGCGTCATCAAACCAGATCCAACAATCTATCAGATGCTAGAGGATGCAGCTGGCCTGTCTGGGGATGCGCTAATCTTTGCGGATGATCGATCCGACAATATCGACGCAGCCAATGCGCGTGGTTGGAGAACGCACCTGTTCGAGAACCCCCAAGGCTGGGCAGACCGCCTTGTGTCCGAAGGGCTGTTAACCAAAGATGAAGCCAAATGACTAACATTCCATTCATCCAATTTGACGAAGGCGAAGCATTGCTGGATTGGATCGGGCTGACGGATGCTTTGGCTGCAGGGCACGCTTTGGCTAAAGCCGAAATTGGCGACACATTCTTATATCGCGATCCCGACACAATACTTAGTCGGGCCGCATGGATTGACGGCCTTGGCATCGCGGTAAAAACCGCCAGTATTTTCCCAAGAAATTCGTCGTCAAACAAGCCAACGATCAACGGCGGGGTTAACCTGTATTCCGATGCAGACGGGACATTGGAAGCCATCGTTGATTTCCATTTGGTGACAAAATGGAAGACCGCTGGTGACAGCCTGACAGCGGCCCGTCGCCTTGCCCGCCCCGACAGTCGCAAAATCCTGATCGTTGGCGCAGGCACAGTTGGGCGGTCTTTACATGACGCATATAGCGCCACGTTTCCTAATGCGGAATTCACAGTTTGGAACCGCTCGCGCAGAAACGCAGAGGCAATGGCTACAGAGCGTCCCAGCCTCAACGTCGCAGACGACCTTGAGTCCGCTGTGCGTGCCGCCGACATCGTTGCGTCAGCCACCATGTCGACTGAGCCACTGATCAAAGGTGAATGGCTGCAACCTGGCCAACACATTGACCTGATCGGCGCTTATCGCCCCGACATGCGCGAGGTGGACGACATAGCGTTAAAGCGCGCACGGATATTCGTGGACAGTTTGGACACAACCGTTGGGCATATAGGCGAAATCAAAATACCGCTCGAAACTGGCGTTATTGTTCAAAGTGACATCGTTGCCGACTATTATGATCTTGATAATTTCACTCGCCAAGTGGATGATGAAATTACTCTTTTCAAAAACGGTGGTGGAGCGCATCTTGATTTGATGACAAGCCGTTACATTCTTGATCGCTGGCGGGCAAAATAATGATGTGGTTCTTTCTGTTTCTTGCAGCCGTGATCGCCACACCAATGATGATCGAACTCACCCGTCAAAGGATAGGGTTAAAGGCACAGGCCGAGGCCACAGGCCAGTTTGCGCAGCTATCACAGGGCGTCACACATTATGAATGGTTCGGCCCGCCGCGTGGGTCAATTGTTGTTTGTGTGCACGGCCTGACAACGCCCTCGTTTGTTTGGGGCAACCTGTCCAAAGGGTTGGCATTGATGGGGTACCGCGTACTCACCTATGATCTGTATGGACGTGGATATTCGGACAGGCCAAGCGGTTTGCAAAATTGCGAATTTTTCTTGCAGCAACTCAACGATCTACTTGCCCATGAAAACGTACAGGGCAAATTTTCAATAGTCGGATATTCGATGGGCGGGGCGATTGTGACCCTATTTACCGCCGCACACCCTGACCGCATCCAACAAATGATCTTGCTGGCTCCTGCCGGCATGGGTGCGGTTGCTGGAAAAATTGGAAACTTCATTGGCAAGACACCGGTTGTCGGGGATTGGCTGATGCTCGCTTTTTATCCAACGCAATTGCGCAAAGGAATCGCTGCCGAACGTGCGCTTCCCACTGCAATTCCTGAGATCTGTGACCTTCAAGAAAACGAGCTGCGTTTTCGCGGGTTTATTCCAGCCGTCTTATCAAGCCTACGCGGCCTATTGGGCAGCGCCTTACAACAAGAGCACGAGACCATTCACCGTGCTGGCGTGCCCGTCTTGTCAATCTGGGGACACGACGATGACGTCATTCCATTGACCGCTGTTAGCACCCTCGCACAGTGGTCTCCCAATGCGGTTCAAGAGGTCGTAGACGGCGCAGGTCATGGATTGACTTACACACACACAGACGAAGTTCTGGCGATCATTCGTGCAACTATAGCCGACCAGACCTAGGCAGCTACAGCATCCAATGGTCGTTCCCGAATAGGCAAATGCACGATTGCACTGAATGCACCAATCGCGACCCCGATCCACCATACTGCGGTATAATCACCATAAGTGTCGTACAATCGCCCACCCAGCCAGACACCAAGGAAGCTACCCAGTTGATGGCTAAAGAACACGATGCCGTAAAGCGTCCCCATGTAGCGCACCCCATAAATATGCGCGACCAACCCCGAGGTCAGCGGCACTGTCGCAAGCCAAAGTGACCCCATCGCAACTGAGAATAAGACCACTGAAAGCGGTGTAATCGGCATGAGAATGAACAGACCCGCAACCACAGTGCGGGCAACATAGACGCCAGCCAAAAGGTATTTTTTCGAGTACCGCTTCCCCGCCCAACCAGCGGCCAACGTACCAAAAATATTAGCAGCCCCAATCAGCGATATCGCAACCGCACCCAACGCGGACGTGGTGGTGATCCCCATACTATGCAGCGCCCCACCTGGCAGAATTGGGCCACACATTTCGGTCACAAATGCTGGGAAATGGGCGGTGATAAAACCCAATTGATAGCCACAGGAAAAGAAGCCTATGAATATCAACGTAAAGGATGGGTCCTTGCAGGCTTTGATCAGGATTTGGCCAAGGCTTTCTTCTAACTCCGCCTTGGTCGCCATTGCGGGCGCCCGCATGAACGGCAGCGTAAAGATCAACGCAAGGATCGCCGCCGCAAAGACCAAGAACACCGATTGCCATGTCATGAAGGTCATCAAATACTCGGCCAGTGGCGCACCAAACACTTGCCCCACACTGCCTGCCGCAGTTGCAATCGCCAACGCCATCGACCGATTTTCGACGCTAGAGGCACGGCCAACGATTGCCAGAATCACTCCAAACCCAGTCCCAGCGATACCAAAGCCAACCAACCATGCATAATTCTGGTGTTCAGCCGGCGTGACACCACTAGAGGACAAAACCATACCCAGCGCATAAATTATCGCACCGATAATGATAGTCTTACGGTCGCCAATCTTTTCCGCCAACGCCCCGAAGATAGGTTGTCCGATCCCCCAAGCTAGGTTCTGGATCGCAATCGCCAATGAAAATTCGCTTCGTAGCCAGCCAAATTCCTCAGCAATCGGGATTTGAAACACGCCGAAGGATGCACGCACCGCAAAGCTGACCATGACTATGATACAGCCAACGATCAGAATTGGGCTAAAAAGGGGGGCTTGTTTTTCCATGAGCTTCTTTCAAACGACTGACACTACGTTACGCAGACGCGCACAGACGTCAAATCAGCATTTATTGAGGAACCATCGTGAACAGTGATCTGTTCATGATCCCGCCCACCATGTATGTGGTCATCATGACCAATTTGACACGCATATATGCTGACCTGATTGCGGATGGGACCCTCGCCCCCGACCCCGCCCAAAAGGCGATTCTGCCCGAATTTGAACGGATCCGCGCAGAAGTATCTTTACCTGTCAAATCAGGCTGGTTCCGTAAAGCACCAGAGGCCCCAAAAGGGCTGTACCTGTGGGGTGGCGTGGGCCGTGGCAAATCGATGCTAATGGACCTTTTCGCCCAACATCTAGGCGATGTGCCTGTCCGTCGCGTTCATTTTCATGCCTTCATGCAAGAAATCCAAGCCTCCATGCATGCCGCGCGCGCAACTGGTGTCCAGGACCCGATTGCGTCCGTAGCCGCGGAAGTAATCGCAAAAGTCAAAGTCTTGGCATTCGATGAAATGCAAATCACCGATATCACAGATGCCATGATCGTTGGACGGCTGTTTGAGGCATTGTTCGAGGCTGGCGTCGTCGTCATTACAACGTCCAACCGCATCCCCGATGATCTGTACAAGCACGGCTTGAACCGGGAGGCATTCTTGCCTTTCATCGGGCTGATCAAAGATAAAATGAACGTCTGGGAATTGGTCGGACCAACCGATTATCGACAAGATCGGCTTTCGGGATCTCAGGTATATTTCTCACCTTCAAATTCCGCATCACGCGCTGCAATGGACAGTGTCTGGAACGATCTCACTGGTGGCCCGTCAGAGCCGCTGATCTTGCGAGTAAAGGGACGCGATGTTGTCTTGCCAAAGTTCCGCAATGGCATTGCCCGTGTCAGCTTCTTTGATCTATGCGGCAAACATCTAGGGCCTGCTGATTTTTTGGCTGTCGCAGATGCTGTCAAAGTCCTGTTGATCGACGATATCCCATGCTTATCGCGCGACAATTTCAACGAGGCAAAGCGCTTTGTCACATTGATCGACGCACTTTATGAATCTCGCGTGCAACTTATCTGTTCTGCAGCAGCAAGCCCGGAAATGTTGTACTTAGAGGGTGAAGGCACCTTTGAATTCGAACGCACCGCTTCACGTTTGCGCGAAATGCAAAGCGATGGCTGGGGTCAGGAAACCTAACCGTTTTCCCGCAAGATTGCGCCAGCCAAATACAGCGATCCACAAATCAGGATGCGCGCATCTGATTGCTTGTTTAGGATACCATGAACCGCAGACATGACGCTGTCCGCTTCACTTGCATTCATCCCAACATCTTGCGCAGCCTTAGCTGTCACAGGAGCGGGTAATGTATTGATCTCATCCGGGATTGATACCGCAGTCAAACTTGCGGTGTGTGGAACAAGGGGTTCCAGATAACCACTGATATCCTTGGTGTTTAACATTCCACAAATCAAATGGGTTGGACGCTTTGGCAGGCGTGTCAGCGTTTCGGCCAAGGTTCCAGCACACGCCGCGTTATGGCCGCCATCCAGCCAAAACTCGGCCTTTGGACCCGCATCAATCAAAGGGCCGTGCGAAAGTCGTTGCATACGCGCCGCCCATGTCACGTTTGTCGGCACAGCTTCGCACGCGTCCTCACCAAACCCGAAGTGGCGCAAAGCGGTAATCGCAGTGCCTGCGTTCTGAAACTGATGTGCCCCCATCAAGGCAGGGGGCGGCAAATCCAACAGGCCCGTTTCATCTTGATAGATAAGACGCCCACGTTCTTCCCACGCATCCCAGTGCTGACCTTGAACCAACATAGGTGCGCCCAGTTTTTCAGCCCGCGCCTCGATTACTTCCATCGCGTCGTCGGGTTGGCGCGTGATGATTGCAGGCACGCCACGTTTCAAAATGCCGGCCTTTTCGCCAGCGATCTCCGCAACAGTGTTGCCAAGAAATTGAGGGTGATCAAAGGACACAGGCGTGATGATTGTCATAGCAGGTTTTTCAAAAACATTGGTCGCATCGACGCGCCCGCCAAGACCAACCTCAAGCAACGTATAATCCGCAGGGGTGCGGGCAAAGGCAAGGATCGCAGCGCAGGTCGTTATCTCGAAATAGGTGATCGTTTCACCGTCATTTGCCTCGTAACATTCGTCTAAGATTGCGGTCAGCGCATCCTCAGTGATCAGCTCACCCGCAACACGAATACGTTCGTGAAATCGGGCCAGGTGGGGCGAAGTATAGGCATGAACCCGCTGGCCAGCGCCTTCTAAACCGGCACGGATCATCGCTTGGGTAGACCCCTTGCCGTTGGTCCCTGCGATATGGATCACAGGCGGCAGGTCATTTTGCGGATTGCCCAATGCTTCTAGCAAACGCAACGTGCGACCCAAAGTCAGATCAATGATCTTTGGGTGCAAGGCCATCATACGCGCAAGGATTGCGTCAGATGTTGGCCCGTTCATTCTTTTGCTTCGGCTGTTTCTGGCTCAGCAGTTTCTGTTTCAGTGTCAGGTGCCGGAAGATCGCCTTTGACCTGAGGTGACATGCCCATCAACATCCGAACGATCGTGATCAGCTCGTTCCGCATCTCAGTACGTGAAGTCACACGATCCAACATGCCGTGATCCAGCAGATATTCAGCGCGCTGGAATCCTTCTGGCAATTTCTCACGGATTGTCTGTTCAATAACACGAGGACCAGCAAAGCAGATCAACGCATTTGGTTCCGCAATGTGGACGTCACCCAACATCGCATAGCTAGCAGTTACGCCACCCGTTGTTGGATGCGTCAGGACAACAATGTATGGAAGCCCCGCTTCTTTCAGCATCTGAATTGCAACCGTCGTGCGTGGCATCTGCATCAGGGACAAAATCCCTTCCTGCATACGTGCACCACCAGCGGCAGAAAACAATATCAACGGGCGCTTCAGCTTAACCGCTTCAGTCGCTGCCGCAATGATCGCATTGCCAACATACATGCCCATAGACCCGCCCATGAACGAGAAATCTTGGGCTGCAGCAACAATAGGGGTACGCCCCATCTCACCTGCAACAACCAGCATTGCATCTTTTTCACCAGTCGTTTTTTGGGCAACTTTCATGCGATCTGGATATTTCTTCTGGTCGCGGAAGGTCAGCGGATCGGCAATTGGCTCTGGCACATCAATTTCAGCGAAAATACCGCCGTCGAAAAGCGCTGTGAAACGATCACGTGGTGTGATCGCCATATGGTGCCCACAACTTGTGCAGACATTCAGATTGTCTGACATCTCACGGTGGAACAACATCGTGCCGCATTCGACACACTTGGTCCAAAGGTTATCCGGTGTCTCACGACGTGAGAAAATCGAGTTAATCCGTGGCCGGACATAGTTGGAAATCCAGTTCATACCTTTGGTCCCTTTTGGGTCTGTTATATCCCAGATAATCTGGCAGGCCGGTAAATGCAATCAACGCCGGATCGCCAACCGTGCAACCAGCCACATTACAAAGGTTGTGACAAAGTCGACTGGCATCCATGCCCGCATGGCTTCAACGTCTGACATACCAAACGGCAATAGATAAAGCGCAGCGCCGCCCAACTGATCTGGCAGCGCAACAACCAAAAGTGCCAATGCATTATTTACAAAATGCACGGCAATAGCTGGCCCCAAATTACCAGCGCGCGCCGTCAGGTCAGCCATTGCTGCGCCAAAGAAGCCCGCCCAAATGACAATCAACCAAACATTTTCACCAGCGGCTTGCGGGTCATAATGCGCTAACGCGAACAACACGGACGGTACCACCATCCAAACCCAAGGGGACCGGAACCGCGCGCCCAATTGCTGCTGCAAATATCCACGAAAAATTATTTCCTCGGCACTGGATTGTACAAGAACAGCCAACAGCGCGATGGGCAACACCATCAACCAAGGCCAGAATTCTTGATTGGCTATCAAAGGGCTACCGTAACCCCAAGGTGGCAATACACCAATCACAATAAGCAACGTGATGATGCCGATACACACCTTAATGAAGTTATCTATCACCAGCTTCCACGGCCCGAAAACCGTAGCTGCGAGACGATCATGCACAAAGTACAACGCGCCAAAAACACCCAAAGTGGCAGTGACAAAGCTGAACAACATTGCAAAAACAATAACCACATTTGGGTTATTGATCCGAGGGCCAAAGGTATCAAAAATACCTGAATAAACCAGCGGTCCAAGGCTGATAAGCGTGCCTAAAACCAGAGTAAACCCAACAACCGTCCGCCAAAGCTGCGCCTTTTCCAGCGCCGGTTCCACAAACGCAGCATGGTCCGGATAATCAAACCGCCACATTACTATTAATCCTCAGATTCCGGAGGTGGGATTAAATAAGAGGGGTCCACACGTGACAGTGCGCTTGCAGCACCTTGCAAATGCCCGGCTACAGTATGCAGCAATGTCAAAAGCGCCGTCTTGTCATTCTCGATGACCGAACGGAATTCCTCGGCCCCAATTCGAAGGAAGGTCACATCACTTTCGGCGACCAGATCGACCTGACGTGGTTCCTGCGTAAGCACTGACAAATCACCAATCAATCGCCCGGGTTCCACCGTCGAAATAACACGAGACGACCCATCACCGTCGGGGAACTTCAATTCAGCAGTCCCTTCGACACAAAGATATACAGCGTCAGAACGATCATCTTTTGAATAGATACGTTGACCCGCCGAAGCGCTATACCACTGCGCCGCAAACGCCAGCAGGCGCTGGTTGCGTCCGTCAAGTTTTGCAAAAGTTTCGGTCCCAGAAATCGCCCTTAATTTGCTGCGCAAATCATCTGATCCACCATCAGGAACCAAATCGGTTTCTTTCATTTTCACGCCATCGATCCGACCATTTGAAATCTCAATATAAAGATCATACTCGGTCGGATTTTCAAACTTATCCTCCATGAAAATCAACGTCGAGTTTGGCAACAGTTCACGAAGCGCACCACGGGTTTTTCGGCGGCTTTCAGCGTCATGGCTGGCAATTGCGTTGTCCAATACCAACACATCAGGCCGCTTGATCCCTGCACGGCTAAAAGCAGCGCGTTCCTGGAAGACCGCTGCCAAATTGGATCCACCTAGACCCGTCGGAATATCAAAGATCGTTTCAGCGACCAATCGGCGCAAATCATGTTTTGCCAGGACATCAGATACGATTTCACGCACCTGTTCAGCCTTGTTACCTGCCTGCGCCATGACACGTCCATAGATCGCGTTTTCCAATATCGTCAGGCGGGGCAGGTAATTCTCTGGGGCAATGTGAATAAACATGGGTGCTGTACGTTCACGCAAAAGTGGGCCCTGACTGCGGCGAATATTGAGAATTTCGCGCTTAAAAGTATCAGGAAACGCAGGGCCGATTTGTTCAGCCGTGAAGGCAAACGGAACCGTCATCAGCAATGCAAACTCATCTTCGTTCAGTGCGCCATCACCTTGGTCGCGCCGCCTTGAGGCAATTTCGACCAAACGCTCGTACAGGTCCTCCTCAATCCCAAGGGCTGTGAATAACGGGTGATTGGTCCCGTCCATCCCAAAGGTCTGGTGCAGCGTTTCGATAACTGTTTGCGAGATAGCAATCGCTTGTTCGGCCAACCCTTGTTCGGAAATCAGGGCAAGAAACCTGCGTTCCTGAACCAGCCCTTCTTGACTGATTTCATGGCGTGGGGACGCAAACATAAGGTTCCCGCCCAAGGGAACGGCGGGGTTAAATGTATCTGGATCAAATCGGTACACGACATCATCCAACTTCGCCTCGATCAAGCGGCCGTGAACTTCAGCGCGGATACCAACAATATTACTCACGAGTTCTGGGTGGGATTCTGGATCAACGCGTGATCCCATCATGCGTTGGAACATGAATTCATCGATACCCATCGCCTCTACCAACTGGAACCACCAGCTGCGGATTTCTTCGGGATTGTTCAAATCAGCCAATTCAGGATCCAGCCAATCAGCCCGAAGACTGTCTAAGCTGTTACCTGATCGCTCTGCTTCGTTGGTAAACTTATCAGAATGATCCGGATCCCATAGGATGGTTTTCGGGCTCGTCATCAATGGCATCATCAAGTTAGTGCCAAGAGTTCCATCAAACAAATAGGGGCGCGAATGTGCGTACCCAATACGCGCCGCGATGACCGCTTGATGCACTGTGGACAAGTCATGCCCATCCATGTGCACGGTGCCACGGGTCGGATTAATCTCGCGGGTCAACAGCTCTGCCAGTGCAGTGCGTTCCGACTGATTGCTGGCTTTGATGGCAACACGAGCGCCGTGTGGGATCGTAAGTGTGATGTCTTCTAGAACCGGATTGCCATTGGCAGTGCGCACAGTGACGTGATCCAAAACGATGTCACCACGAAGATGTGGGATTTCTTTTGGTTCTCCCTCAAATAACGATTCATCAATCATACCTTTGGGATTGAACCGCTCGGTCACAATATCCCAACGCAAGGACATATCTTGAACTTGGTTGTAGTAGGTCAGCAGGTCCTTCCAAGGGCCAGACAGGTCCTTGTAAGCAGCCAATGCAGCCACCAATGCCCCAACGGTAATGTCGCCACGGATCGCCAGGTAACCACCAACGGAATAGAAAAAGAATGGGGTCAGCTGGGTGATGAAGTTATTAAGAAACTTCATAAAGAATTTCTTATTGAAGATACGGTAGCGGATTTCAAACAAACGACCCAAGCGTTCGGTGAATGTCGCCAAGCGATACCGCAGACCACCATTGGTGCGCAGGTCAGTGATGCCCGCAGCGCTTTCGCCAATTTCAGCGGCAAGGCCACGCACTTCTTTGATGCGTTCCTTGTTCAGTTGGTTGATTTGACGCTGCAGGATCGGGATGATGTAGGCCTGCAACGGGATCAGCGCGATTCCAGCAAGACCGAACCAGAACGATTGTAGAAACAAGAACACAACGATGATTAGCATTTGACCGAACTGGAACATCGGTTGCGCGACCGCATCCCCCATCAAGCCGCCCATCGGCTCAGCCTCAGAGGTGACCATCGCCACCAACTCGCCTTGGCTCGTCGATTGGAAGTAACTGCGTGGAAAGCGCAACATGCGCGCAATCAGTGAATACCGGAAACGGCGCAACAGGCGTTCAGCGACAACGCCTTTCATCGTGTTCAGGCGCATCTTCAGCAGGCCATGTACCAAAACGGCCAACAGATACCCAAAGCAAAGGATCAACAGGAAGTGCGTTTGGCTTAAATCCACCCCAAACAACGGCACCCGATCACTTTCGGCCCCGATCGCGTCATTGATAATCCGCTTTGGCAATTCCAAAGTGGCGTATAAAAACGGGAAGGTAATCAACGTCACGGCAAGCAGCATCATCTGTTCGCGGCGCGAATACTTCCAGATGAACGAAAATAGTGTGGGTTCCATACAGGGATCCAATACTTGGACAGCCCAAAATGCGACTGTTCAGGCTGATGAACCTAATGTTCGCTAAGACACAATACAAGCACAACAAGCCTTTGAGTTCTTGCAGCGACGCAGGTGCTTGGGTATGCCAGACCAAACACCATCTAAAGAAGAGAGCCAACAACATGGGTAAGTTCGACAAATCCAAATTGCCAAGCCGTCATGTTACTGAGGGACCAGAACGCGCACCGCACCGTTCCTATTACTACGCGATGAACATGACCGAAGAGCAAATTCACCAACCTTTGGTCGGCGTAGCAACATGCTGGAACGAAGCCGCCCCTTGTAACATCGCCCTGAACCGTCAGGCGCAATCAGTCAAGGTTGGTGTTGCAGGCGCACAAGGTACGCCACGCGAATTTACCACAATCACCGTCACTGACGGCATCGCAATGGGCCATGAGGGCATGCGCTCATCCCTCGCCTCCCGCGAAGCGATTGCTGACTCCGTAGAATTGACCATGCGCGGTCACTGCTATGACGCTTTGGTCGGCCTTGCCGGTTGTGACAAATCTCTTCCTGGGATGATGATGGCAATGATCCGTCTCAACGTGCCTTCGGTTTTTTTATACGGTGGTTCGATCCTTCCAGGTCGCGCCCCTAAAGGCGCAGATGTTCCTGCAGAATTCGCGGATCGCGACCTGACAGTTCAGGACATGTTCGAAGCGGTAGGCAACTATCAAAACGGCACGATGTCCGAAGCAGCATTAGAGATCCTTGAGCGCGTCGCTTGCCCAACAGCCGGTGCCTGTGGTGGTCAGTTTACAGCCAACACTATGGCTTGTGTGGCTGAAGCAATCGGCCTTGCACTGCCAAACTCATCCGGTGCCCCTGCACCTTACGAGTCGCGGGACGAATACGCGCAAGCCTCTGGCGCCGCAGTCATGCACCTGATCGAGAAAAACATCCGCGCCCGCGACATCGTCACACGTCAATCCCTAGAAAACGCAGCACGCATCGTTGCCTGTACTGGTGGCTCTACCAACGCTGGCCTACACCTGCCTGCAATGGCGCATGAGGCTGGCATCGACTTCTTCCTTGATGACGTCTGCGAGATCTTCCGCGAAACACCTTACTTCGTCGACATGAAGCCGGGCGGCCAATACGTCGCTAAGGATTTGTATGAAGCTGGTGGCGTTCCCGTCATTATGAACGAGCTGCGCAAAGCGGGCCTGATCCACGAGGATTGCATGACCGTAACAGGCAGTTCCATGGGCGAAGAGCTGGACAAAATTACACGTCAGGCAGACGGCAAAGTGATCCACACGGTTGCCACGCCACTGACCAAAACGGGTGGCGTCGTTGGCCTTAAAGGCAACATCGCCCCTGAAGGTGCGATTGTTAAAGTTGCTGGAATGGAAGCGCAGCACCAAATGTTTACCGGCCCTGCACGCGTGTTTGAATGCGAACAAGACGCCTTTGAAGCAGTGCAAAACCGTACCTACAAAGAGGGCGACGTGTTCGTCATCCGCAATGAAGGCCCAGCAGGTGGTCCCGGAATGCGCGAAATGTTGGCAACAACTGCAGCATTGTCCGGCCAAGGTATGGGCAAAAAAGTTGCTCTAATCACAGATGGTCGTTTCAGCGGCGCAACACGTGGTTTCTGCGTGGGTCACGTTGGTCCAGAAGCGGCACACGGAGGTCCAATTGCGTTGCTTAAAAACGGCGACATCATCACGCTGAACGCCATTGAAGGGACGCTTAACGTAGCCCTAACCAACGAAGAGTTAGCTGAGCGTAAAGCTGAATGGAAAGGCCCACGCGAAACCATCTATGGTGCCGGTGCTTTGTGGAAATACGCGCAGCTGGTTGGCGGCGCATACAAGGGCGCGGTGACCCACCCGGGTGCCCGTGATGAACGTCATGAATACTGGGACCTATAAAAAAACTGTTCTCGGGCTGACAGCACTTACTGTGTTGTCAGCATGCACTGAAGGACCCGTGTTTGACCTGCTTCAAAAGGGTGCAACGACCCCGCTGATAAAGGCACAAATGGTCGAGGGTGCGGTAACCTTAGTGCCGCCCTCAGGCTATTGTATCGACTCAAGTAGTCTTACGCAGACTTTCGCATTGATGGCGCGGTGTGATCTATTGGACGCTGAAAATGGGGCGCTTGATGCGCCAATCGGCCTGTTGACCGCCAGCTTTGCAAAGAACAACGGTCAGACTCTAAGTGCTGCGGATGTGGCGCTTTCCAGCAATGCTATCGTTATCGAAACGATCGACACTGGCGGTCTGGAAATCGTACGGGCCAAAACCGATACACCGCCCAGTGGACTTTCAAAAACCCACTACCGCGCCGCAACCCAGATTGATGGATTTGATCTTAGCCTTGCGCTGTTTTCGCCGCCTGAAAGTGAAGCACAAGGGGCACGCGGCACAGAGATGCTGAGAAACGTGATAAAGACATCTCAAGACGCATCGATTGCGACAGATGTGGCTGCAAATACAGCCTCAAATACCAGTGACACAAAAAAGGGATTTCGCACGACATTTTCAGGTTTATTTGAGTGATACCTTTTGGGTAGATTGTTTCCAAATCAGAAACAGGGCAAACTGTGCGCATGAGCGAAAATTCCATCACGATCCTTGACCGACTGGCACACCGCCGATCCATGCGCCAATGGGCACGTGCCGCGCGTTTGGCAGGCGAAGCGAAACTCAGCAAGTTGCGCCAATTCAGAACGTCAGCACGTTTACTGCGAACCCATTTGGATAAACTAATTCACAAGGCTGACGAACGTTTGGCGTTGCCAGTGATCGGATCCAATAGTTTTCCCCGCCCGCATAATGCAGATTGGGCCTGGCGGCCAGAATTGTGGCGCGGTCCACTGCCAAGCCCCGGCATGTCTTCGGTGCAAACGAAATCAACGTTGGGCAATGAGGCCACACTGTTTCACGATTGTGCCTTGTCAGAACTCACCCTGCGCCAATTGCGCAACCAACGCGAAGAAGACCTTGCGCCGTATGGTTTGCGGTTGGATGTTTTCAAATTTGACGGTTCATTTTTGTCGTTGGTTATCGACCTACCAACTGGCGCGACCGATGGTTTGAATCGCAGTCACTTGATCCGTATGAACTGCATCGTTGAGATGGAGAAGCCATTAGAAATCTTTGCCCGCCTCAACATCAAACACGGACCAAACACTGAACAAATCGTGCGCGAATTGCCATTGCACGAGGCCGACATCATGGTTGAATTTGATCTGGCTTATTCTACCCTGAACGAAAAGCGGGTGGAAAAAGCATGGCTTGATTTGATCTTTGAGGGCCCAGAAATGAACCAAGTTATTTTGCGGGATTTGACGTTCACACGTCGTCCACGCGCCGCGATGTAGGAATACAAAATGAGCACGCTTACACTGACCCCCACCAAGATGCGCCGCGGCGTTTGGGAAGGAATTATTTCCAACACCCAAGCAGGTGTTCCTCAGGTCAATGTCACCCACTTGAACAAACCCGTCCCAGGCCACGAACTTACTGAACATAAAGATGAAAACCTTTGGCTGCTGCAAGTTCCAGTGCCCGAAGATGCGATTGCCGACGGGGTCCAAACCTTCATCATAAGTGACGCGATGGATGGCACTCAGTTGGGCCATTTCACATTGATTGCAGGTGAAGCCTTAGGCGACGATATCCGTGTCGAAATGGAGTTGCTTCGCGCTGAGCTGGATATGTTAAAACGCGCCTTCCGCCGCCACTGCGTAGAGACAACGTAAGCGCCTCAAGACCCATAAAATCAACGTCAAACTATCGCCATCTTTACCCGCTAAACACAGGCAGTCCAAAAATTCATCACTAGGATTTGGGGCATAGTATTTAGTGTTTAGTTTTGTGGAGCGTAAAGATGAATTTTTGGGATACCTTTATTTATTGGCTGACACACCCGACGTGGCAGTCCGAGATCATCATCGCTGCTGCGATGTGCCTTGTTTTGTGCATCGTTTTCAAAAAGAGAAATGAACTAAGCCGACATGCGCTTGAAAACACAGCGACCACATTGGTCTTGGCTGGTTTCAACATGGGCGTCGCGATTTTCTTCCTAAATGATGTGAATGCGTTTGCCCAATCATCCTATGAATTTCTACGTATCCCAACCCTTAACCCAAAAATTTGGGACAGTGTACCGCTTTGGATTATCTGTCTTTTTGGGGTCGCCGCCAAAGATTTCGTCGATTATTGGAACCACCGTTTGATGCACACAAAATGGGGCTGGCCTACTCATGCAGCGCATCATTCTGACACGCATGTAAACGCCTTCACCGCCAATCGGGTTCATTTTCTTGAGGCCCTATTGATGACGGTCAGCTATATTCTCTTGCTGACTTGGCTGCAAATTCCACAAGCTCTGCCGTTCGTGATTGTCTTCTATATCCTGCACAATAAATACGTTCACATGGATTTGGATTTTGAACACGGATCGTTGAAATATCTGATCGCTTCACCCGTCTATCATCGCTGGCATCACGCCGACGTGCCAGAGGCCTATGGCAAAAATTTGGCCAATGTCATGCCGATCTATGATGTAATGTTTGGTACGTTTTATAGCCCAGGAAAATGTGACGCACCGATGGGTGCACTGGCGACAGGGGTTGAGGACAAAAGTGCGATTGCGATCATGACTTATCCCTTCCGCGAGTGGACCAGAATGATTAAGGAAAGCCGGAAACAAAAAGCCTCAAAGGCGAAGGTGATACCAGCCGAATAGGGTGCAATGCTCGGATTGTTAATCCAGTAAATCGCGGGGAAAATCCGGCTCGGCAGATTGTCTCAGGTTCTGGAACAGTACAATTTTGGGTGCAATTTGTATATTTTCCGGAATTGGTTTTGATGCGAAATCCCGTCATTTAGACGATATGTACAATTCGGCCCCCTCAAATGTACAAACCCCTGATTCCTTAATAAATTCCCAACAAAATTAGTTAACAACGGGCATTTAAAACCAAAAAACCCTCACATATTTCTATGCGAAGGTTTCAAGATTCTAACCGTTGGTTAGATTACTTTTTCGGGCCCAGCGCGCTAAGACCTTTTAGGATATCGATGGCATAGGCCAACTGATAATCGTCTTCACGCAACTCGGCTGATGCTTCGGCCTTTTCGCGATCTGCTTCGATCTGGCGGATTTCATCTTCCGACAGACTGTCGTTGTTTAGACTACCACGCAGGTCCGCTTCAGAACGGCTGTTGCGCGCTGGCTCATCTTGCTCTTCCTCGTCGGGCTTACGACGCGGCTGTTCAACGATGATGTCAGGTGACACACCCAGTGCTTGGATCGAACGACCCGACGGTGTGTAATACCGCGCTGTCGTCAGACGCATCGCACCATCACCGCGCAGTGGCATGATCGTTTGGACAGACCCCTTACCGAAGCTTTTGGTGCCGATGACGATTGCACGGCGGTGATCTTGCAACGCACCCGCAACGATTTCAGAGGCAGAGGCAGAGCCGCCATTGATTAGGACCACGATAGGTTTGCCTTGCGCCAAATCCCCCGGTGTCGCGTTGAACCGATCCCCCTCAGCCGGATTGCGGCCACGGGTTGAAACGATTTCACCTTCTTCCAGAAACGCATCAGACACACGAATTGATTGGGTCAACAAACCGCCGGGGTTGTTGCGCAGGTCAATGACAAAACCATTCACGTTGTCGATGCCACCAAGGGCGGCCACTTCTTCAGCCAGCTTTTCGGTCAGGTTTGGTGTGGTTTTGTCGTTGAATGTTGTGATCCGCAGATAAACTGTGTCGCCTTGCGTCCGCGCACGTACGGCTTGCAATTCGATGGTGTCACGGATGATCGACACGTCGAACGGTTCGCCCTCGCCTTCGCGCACAACAGTGATGATAATTTCAGCCCCAACAGGACCACGCATTTTGCCAACCGCATCGTCCAGCGTCAGACCCAGAAGGGATTCACCGTCAACGTGGGTGATGAAATCGCCAGCCAACATGCCCGCTTCGTCCGCAGGGGTTCCGTCCATAGGTGAGACAACTTTAACAAAGCCCTCTTCCTGCGTCACTTCGATCCCTAAGCCACCAAATTCACCGCGCGTTTGCACACGCATCGCAATCGCGTCATCTGGCGAAAGGTAGCTGGAGTGCGGGTCAAGCGATGTCAGCATGCCGTCAATGGCTGCCTCGATCAGTTCGCTGGTGTCCACATCTTCAACGTACTGTGAACGGATGCGTTCAAAAATGTCCCCGAACAGGTCAAGCTGTTCATAAACGTTGTCTTGCTTATCGGCTTCTTGGGCCAGCAGCGGTCCAGCGATTTGCGTCGTCGCAAGCACCCCTGCCAATGTGCCGCCCAATGCGGCCATCACAAACTTCTTCATGGTTTCATCCATCCTTATCGGTGCGGAACCACGATGCGGGATCCTGTGGAACATTTTGTTGTCTTACTTCTATATAGAGCGTTTCCGAGCGGCCATTGCCAGCCCCATCACTAACAATTGACAGTGTTGAGCTAGAATTTTCTGCATCAGTTTCAATCTGAAGCCCCCCCATCAGCCCCAAAGGCGTACCTTCAGTGATGACTTGGCCAATCTTGCCGTAGGTCACATCAAGTCCAGCAAATACAAACAACGTGTCTGTTTGTGGCTCTAGAATCATAACATTGCCGTAATCCAGCAGCGGCCCAACGTAGCGGATTGTTGCGGCGGCAGGCGTATTGACCAAGGCACCGGGGCGCGTTGCAAGGATTATACCGGGGCGCTTGATACCTGCCGCGTCCGCCTCGTTCATGCCACGCAGCAACAACCCTTTAACGGGCAATTGCAGCCCGCCGATCCGGTCATCGAGGGGTGGCAGATCAATTGCAGTCTCGTCCTCGGTGATCTGGGATAGGCCACTGGCGAACCCCTCCAGCGTTTCGGTAGACGCAATAAGGATCGCGGTCCGCACTGGGTCTTCGGTAAACCGTATGGGCAAGTTGGTGCGTTCCGCCAGCGCAGTGCTTAACGCGACGCGGGCTTTTTGAACCTCTGACAACCCCAACTGCAACTGATCTGCGGCCTGTTGTTGCAGAAGGCGTAGGGTTTGCACCTCTTCAACTTGGTCGCGCAATTCCGTTGCACGAGCATTTAGGATCGGTGTCATTTCAGACAAAAGCATTCCGGCACGGGCAGTTCCGGTGGGCCCTTGCGGGTGTAGGAATATGGTCGGCGATGGCCCCGCCCCTAGCGATTGCAGCACACCGATAAAAGCAGCCGTTTCCGTATCACGGGCATCTAGTTTGCGACTAAGTTGTTCCTCGCGAAGCGCGGCGCGGCGCAACCCATCGCGCATCGCCGTAAGGCCCGCCTCGTAGGCCAACACAGTCTCGGTCAATGCCTTTACGCGGTCACGTGCCCCATCTGCTTGATCTAATTTTATCGACGCATTGGCCAATTGGTTAGACGCAGAACGCGCGCCTGCGCCAGCATCTTGAGCCAATGAAAGATGCGGCAGTGAAATTGCCAATATGAACGTAAGCCATCTCATCCGATCAAGTTTTTCCCTGTCATTTCTGGCGGTGTTTCTAGCCCCATAAGGTGCAAAAGCGTTGGGGCAAGATCAGCCAACCTACCTGCGCAAAGTGTTGCACCTTGCGGCCCACCCACCAATGCCACCGGCACAAGGTTAAGCGTATGCGCAGTGTGCGGCCCACCCGTTTCAGGATCAATCATCGTTTCGCAATTGCCATGGTCAGCTGTGATAATCATCGCACCACCAACCTGCTCAAGCGCCCTAATCACCTTTGTTAGACCCGCATCTACCGCTTCGCAGGCCGCAATACCGGCCTGTAGATCGCCAGTGTGTCCAACCATATCAGGGTTGGCATAATTGGTGACGATCAGGTCATACCCCTTATGAATTGCTGCCACAAATTGTTCCGTCACCTCAGGGCATGACATCTCTGGCTGCAAGTCATACGTGGCAACTTTAGGCGAAAGCGGCATAAAGCGATCCTCGTTCTCGGCGGGGGTTTCGACACCACCGTTCAAGAAGAATGTGACGTGCGGATATTTCTCTGTCTCGGCCAAACGGAACTGCGTTTTACCCTGCGCTGCGACCCACGCACCAAGCGTGTTCACAATGTTAGCTTTGGGATAAACAGTGTCTACATATGCATTGTGTGCCTCAGAATAAGACGCCATGCCCATTAGAGCAGACCACTGTGGACGCTGGCCTGCATCGAAGGCATCGAAATCCTGCTGACCAATTGCAGCCATGATTTCACGTGCACGGTCAGCGCGGAAATTGACGCAAAACAGACCATCCCCATCCTTGGCCCCTGCATAATCACCCAACACGGTTGCTGGAATGAATTCATCCGTCTCGCCCCGTTCATAGCTTTGCGCAATCGCTGTTGCAGCATCCTTAACTTTTGGACCATTGCCATGGACCATTGCATCAAATGCCGTCTGGACCCGCGCCCATCGATTGTCACGGTCCAGCGCAAAATAGCGACCTGTTAGCGTCGCGATCTGAACGCCAGTCGGCAACGCCGCCAATAATGTTTCCAGATACCCTTGGATCGACTGCGGCGCCACATCACGCCCATCACCAAGCGCGTGGATGACAACTGGAAGACCCGCATCACGACACGCTTTGGCCGCTGCAACCATATGAACAAGATGCCCATGCACACCACCGTCCGAGATCAAGCCCATCAGATGCGCGGTGCCACCAGCCGCTTTTACCCGCTCAATGAAACGGCCCAAGACCGCGTTCGTGAAGAAACTTCCGTCTTCAATCGCAAGGTCGATCTGGCCAAGATCCATCGCCACGACACGACCTGCGCCAATGTTGGTGTGCCCCACTTCTGAATTGCCCATCTGTCCCCGTGGCAAACCAACATCTGGACCATGCGTGATCAAAGTCGCATTTGGGCAGGTTGCCAGTATGCGATCCATCGTCGGTGTGTTTGCCAAGGCCGGCGCGTTGCCTTGAGTTTCCGCACGCAGACCCCATCCATCAAGAATACAAAGAACGACGGGTTTGATGGGCTGCATGCTGGTCACGACCTTCTTTACTAATTCTGGGGTCTTTTACGCTGTCTAGGTGGCAGGGTGAAGCCGTTAGAACGTCTTGGCCTTTTCTTGCCTAATTTTCTGCAATTCGGGATTTTGCTTCAAACGTAATCCGCTTGCAAAATCGCCATAAATTGCTTCATAAGAATTGCATAAGATTTGCCAGCCCAAGGACCCGTTTTAATGCAAGCACCCGAAATCCAAATCGTCGAAAAATTCCGCATCGCCTGTGATGGCGGCGAAGGCGCATTGGGCCATCCTCGTGTTTGGTTGCAAATCCCTGATGACCTTGGCTGGGTGGAATGCCCGTATTGCGACTGCAAATTCATCCAAAAAGAGTTTGAAGGTAAAGTCTGAAGCGCTTTTAGCCCAATCGCGTGATTGCAGTGGACCGTCTGATGCGAGATATATGTTAGGCAACACCTAACAAGCGGCGGAACGATCCTATGAGCGATACGAAATTTGGCAAAGGCCACCACCTTCATTTGATCGATGGTTCTGCCTTTATCTTTCGCGCCTACCACGCATTGCCCCCGCTGACCCGAAAATCCGATGGGATGCCTATCGGGGCTGTCGCTGGCTTCTGCAACATGTTGCACCGTTATATCGAGGGCAACACTGGCCCTGATGCCCCCACCCACGTGGCCGTAATCTTCGACAAAGGTAGCCACACGTTTCGCAACGATATGTATGACCAATACAAAGCCAATCGCGAGGCGATGCCAGAAGATTTGCGCCCGCAAATGCCACTAACCCGCACCGCGACTGAGGCGTTCAACATCGCCTGCAAAGAGATCGAGGGTTTCGAGGCGGATGATATCATCGCCACCCTCGCCGTGCAGGCCCGTAACGCTGGCGGTCTTTGCACCATCATCAGTTCGGACAAAGACATGATGCAGCTGGTTGGTGACGGCGTTGAAATGTTTGATGCCATGAAGAACAAGCGCATTGATCGCGACGGTGTGCATGAGAAATTCGGCGTCTATCCCGAACGTGTTGTTGATGTGCAAGCCCTTGCTGGCGACAGTGTCGATAACGTCCCCGGTGCACCTGGGATTGGCATCAAGACGGCTGCGTTGTTGATCAACGAATACGGTGATCTGGATGCCTTGTTGGAACGCGCGGGTGAAATCAAACAACCTAAACGTCGACAGACTTTAATCGACAACGTGGATCAAATCCGCCTGTCCCGTGCGTTGGTTAAGCTGGATGATGCGATGGATTTGGAATTCACGATCGAGGACCTTGAGGTTCGTGATCCTGTGCCCGACGTGTTGCTGCCGTTCTTGGCCGAGATGGAGTTTCGAACGCTGACCAAACGGGTTGCGGCACAGTTTGGCGCTGAGGCACCCGAGATCAAGGATGCCAGTCCAATTGACTCGGATATACCCACGTTAGAGACTGTTCCATTCGATCATTCGAAATACGAACAAGTCGAAAATGCCGCCCAATTGCAGGTCTGGATTGATCGCATCTATGCCCGTGGGTATGTGGCAGTGGATACTGAAACTACTGGTCTTGATACAATGACTGTCGATTTGGTTGGCGTCTCACTTTGTGTGGAAGCGGGCCAAGCCTGCTACATTCCATTGACCCATAAAGTGGCCGGTGGGGATGATTTATTTTCGAACGATGCGCTGGCCGAGGGACAGATGCCGTTGGAAGACGCGCTGCGCATGCTGACCCCGATGTTGACTGATCCCTCGATCATCAAAATTGGTCAGAACATGAAATATGACACCAAAATATTCGCCCAACTTGGCATCATGGTAGCCCCAATTGATGACACGATGCTGATGTCATATGTGATGCATGGCGGCTTGCACAATCACGGTATGGACGCATTGTCTGAGCGGTATTTGAATCACATCCCATTACCCATAAAACCCTTATTAGGCTCTGGTAAAAGCATGAAAACCTTTGATGCTGTACCTTTGGTAGACGCCGTTCCCTATGCCGCTGAAGATGCGGATGTCACGCTGCGTCTGTGGCAGATGTTTAAGCCGCAATTGCACCAATCCCAAGTTACACGTGTCTATGAAACACTGGAGCGCCCGCTGGTCCCTGTGTTGGCTGCGATGGAACGTTCTGGCATCAAAGTAGATCGTGATATTTTGTCCCGTATGTCCAACGCGTTTGCCCAAAAGATGGCTGGTCTTGAGGACGAGATTTATGAGTTGGTCGGTCGTAAATTCAACGTGGGCTCCCCCAAGCAACTGGGTGAAATCCTGTTTGACGAGATGGCGCTGGAAGGCGGCAAAAAGGGCAAGACGGGTGCCTATGCAACAGGCGTTGATGTTCTCGAGGACCTAGCCACCGAACATGAATTGCCGCGTTTGGTTTTGGATTGGCGTCAACTATCTAAGCTGAAATCGACCTACACCGACGCGTTGCAGGATCACATCAATAGGGACACGGGGCGTGTTCACACATCCTATTCCATCGCGGGTGCATCGACGGGGCGCTTGGCCTCAACCGACCCTAACCTTCAGAATATCCCAATCCGCAGTGAGGAAGGGCGTCGCATTCGCGAAGCCTTTATCGCCGAACCAGGCAAGACCTTGGTCGCCTTGGATTACTCCCAAATCGAGTTGCGCATCTTGGCCCATATCGCGGACATTCCAGCGCTGAAGCAGGCGTTTGAGGATGGTCTCGATATCCATGCCATGACTGCAAGTGAGATGTTTGGCGTACCATTGGACGAAATGACGCCCGACATTCGCCGCCAAGCCAAAGCGATCAACTTTGGTGTGATCTACGGCATCTCTGGTTTTGGATTGGCGCGCAATCTGCGGATTCCACGCAGCGAGGCACAGGGGTTTATCGACCGTTACTTCGAACGCTTCCCTGGTATTCGAACCTACATGGACGACACTAAGGCCTTTGCGAAGGAACATGGTTTTGTGCAGACCTTGTTCGGGCGCAAAATCCACACACCCAATATCACGGCCAAAGGACCGCATGCTGGCTTTGCAGCGCGTGCCGCGATCAACGCACCGATCCAAGGGACAGCCGCTGATGTGATCCGCCGCGCGATGGTGCGGATGCCAGATGCTATCGCGCATTTGCCTGCAACGATGCTGTTGCAGGTCCATGACGAACTGTTGTTTGAGGTTGAGAACAGCGCAGTCGATGAGCTAATCGTCGTTGCCAAAGACATTATGGAAAATGCCTCTGATCCAGTGGTGAAGTTGGATGTGAAACTGACAGTAGAGGCTGGCCAAGGCGCGAACTGGGCGGAGGCACATTAGACCCTAAAGCAAGGGAATTTCGCCTTTTTGGTTTTGTAAACCGTACTGTAGCCCGCGCCCAATTCGGTGTGCCAACGCGGACCATAGCTGCGCCACATCTTCGGGCAACTCTTTGTGTAACACATCGTCAAATTTCGCCAGCCACGTGCGAAAGTGGGCCGGTTCTACATTGCCAGCCTGCATATGTTTTTGCATCGGATTACCGTCATAACCACGTTCATGCAAAATCGCATTGGCCCAGAATCTTGTGATCTTTTCTTCGTGCGGGGACCAGTCAGTGACATGTGTCGCAAAGATTGGACCAAGAACATTGTGGCCACGAACGCGTTCATAAAACACCGCGACGACCTGTGCTATTTGGATCCGTGTGATTGGGAAACGAGGCGGCGAAGTCATGCCATGACAATCCACATGCCAAACAGGATTACGATAAGGTATACTAACATATTTAGCATTGAGCGGATTAGGCCCTGATCCGACTCTGGTTCGATACCCATTGCTTCACAAATCTTAGTGCCCGGCCACAGGATGATGTCTACGATGCTCATTTTACGTCCTCCATTAATAGGCATTTGTAATGCGCAATTATTAT